>NZ_CAQLEL010000134.1:0-18429 GCF_948826705.1 uncultured Ligilactobacillus sp. | reverse complement strand
CCTAAAAACATCGACCCCATTAGCTGCACTCTTATCGATAAATGCTTTTAAGACGTTATCTGGGTAGTTTTGATAACCAACTGCATTTGATCCACGTAAAAGCATTTGCAAGAGCGTATGTGGCATTTTTTCACGCATGAACCTCAAACGTAACCATGGATCTTCATTCAAGAAGCGATAAGCTACATCAAAAGTCGCTCCCCCCCAAACTTCAGCGGAAAAGACATTTGGCAAAGCCTTATCGTAAACTTCGATCACTGGGGCCATATCTTTAGTCCGCATCCGTGTTGCAAACAAACTTTGGTGAGCATCACGCATTGAAGTATCGGTCAAAAGAACTTCTTTTTGATCTTTGACCCATTTCATCGTTGCCTCAGCCCCTAAATCATCAAAGACTTTTTTAGCATTGATGTCATCACTTGGTGCAAAAGTATCTTTTAACTTGATATCTGGTACAAAGATCTTCTTTTGTTGCTTAACTCCCGGGAACCCATTGACTGTTACATCCCCGATATATTTGAGCAACTGGTTGACCGTATTAGGTTTACGTTCAAACTCAAATAAGCTAGGTGTTTGATCGATGAAAGTCGTGTTAGCAGCACCTGCTTTGAAGACCTCATTATTGATAACTTTACGCATGAAATCAATATTAGTCTTAACTCCACGGATCTTGAATTCACGTAAGACTCGATCCATTTTAGCTACAGCTTCATTAAAAGTCCGTGCTTGCACACATGTCTTTACCAACAATGAATCGTAAAATGGGGTCACGACGGCACCAGCATAAGCGTTTCCACCATCTAACCGCACACCAAAACCACCTGGTGAACGATACGTTTCGATCTTACCTGTATCTGGCATGAAATTATTTTCAGGATCTTCGGTCGTGATCCGACATTGGATCGCACAGCCATGATATTTAAGATCTTTTTGTTGTGGCAGGTGTAGATCTTTAAAGAGATCTTTACCCGCAGCGATCAAGATCTGGGATTGAACGATATCGATCTCAGTGATCATTTCAGTGACCGTGTGTTCTACTTGGACACGAGGATTGACTTCGATGAAATAAAATTTATCATCTGTAACTAAGAATTCGACTGTTCCAGCATTTTGATAGTTGACACTTTTAGCTAAGCGAACGGCTGCCTCACAGATCTCTTGCCGACGTTTATCATCTAAGGTGATACTTGGCGCAAATTCGATCACCTTTTGATGACGACGTTGCACAGAACAATCACGTTCAAACAAATGCAGGATATTGCCATATTTGTCCCCCAAGATCTGTACTTCGATATGCTTAGGATTTTGTAGGTATTTTTCGACATAAAGCTCATCATCGCCAAAAGATTGCATGGCTTCACTGCGCGCACGATTGTAAGCTTCTTCTAATTCATCTTCAGAATAGACG
Source organism: uncultured Ligilactobacillus sp. (assembly GCF_948826705.1). Taxonomy (NCBI): domain Bacteria; kingdom Bacillati; phylum Bacillota; class Bacilli; order Lactobacillales; family Lactobacillaceae; genus Ligilactobacillus; species uncultured Ligilactobacillus sp. Next base: position 17,021 of record NZ_CAQLEL010000134.1, on the reverse strand, counting down.
ATCCGCATCCCACGACCCCCGCCACCTAAAGCAGCTTTGACCATGATCGGATAACCATGTTGATCGGCAAAGTCACGGACTTGAGTGATCGATCTGACTGGCTCTTCAGTCCCTGGGATCGTCTCTAATCCAGCAGCATGTGCCACTTCTTTAGCTTCGATCTTATCACCAAACATTTGTAATTGCTTAACTGTTGGTCCAATAAATGTGATCCCGGCATCTTCACATTTTTGGGCAAATTCTTCATTTTCAGAAAGAAAACCATATCCAGGGTGGATCCCATCGGCTCCTGTCATTTTGGCGATCCGGATGATATCATCCATATCCAGATAAGCTTCGATCGGTTTTTTTCCAGCTCCAACAAGATAGGATTCATCAGCTCTGAAACGATGGACTCCATACTCATCTTCTTTAGCATAGATCGCAACTGTTTGTAAATTAAGTTCATGACACGCTCGAATGATCCGAATCGCGATCTCGCCACGGTTAGCAATTAAAATCTTTTTCATCAATAAACACCACTTTCCTAAATTATTCCATCTCCTACAGACTTACTTACCAAAAACTTCTACTTCAAGACCCCGTTTTTGCGTCGCTGAAATATTCATCACCATACCCAAAGCGATCGTTAAAACGATCATACTTGAGCCCCCATAAGAGATAAATGGCAATGTAACACCGGTGATCGGTAGCAAGCCGATCGCTCCACCAACATTAAAGAAGGTCTCAACAGCAAAAAAAGTCCCTATACCATAACAAAAATACATCGCATAGACGCTCTTTGATCGAATACCGATCAAAAAGATCCTTAAAATGATCCAAGCCAATAAACACAGCACAACGACCACTCCCAACACACCTAATTCTTCAGCGATCACAGAGAGAATAAAATCGGTATACGGTTCAGGAAGGTAGCCTCTTTTTTGGATACTTTCACCGAGCCCGCGCCCGATCAAACCACCATTGCTGACAGCATAAAATGAATTTACCAACTGTTTACCACTCGAATTAGCATATTTAAATGGATCAAACACTGCCAAAAAACGTTGTATGATATAACCGAGTTTTGTGTTACTAAAAATAGTCGTAAACTGCAAAAGATAAGCACTGATCCCTAGAAGCGTAGTCCCTAAGACAATGATCCAAGTGCTCATTTTGTAGTTTAGATCAGCATAAGCTAAATACATCACGATAACGATCGCAAAACTGATCCCAAAGCCACCAAAGTCAGGTGCGTATACGATCAGTCCCAACATCGATGCGACCATCAAAAAGAGAAATAGTTCCTTTGTGATAAACTTGCTTCTCATTCTTTTACAAAAGACATTCTTACCTTTGGCTGTGTAATTAGCAAAAAGATTAGCTAAAAACATCACTAAGTATAGTTTACAAATTTCAGAAGGCTGGATACTGATCACTTTTAAATTGATCCAGCCATTTGCCCCATTGATAGCTGAAGTAAAGAACTTAGCATAGAACAAGAGTCCCATTAAAAAGACCCAGCCAAAAAATAACATCCGCGGTCGACGCCACCAACGTGGGTTAGTTTGCGCAAATAGTACTGTCAAACTGATCCCAATGATCACATAGATCGATTGACGGATAAAATACTGCATCGTTTTTCCGGTCAAATATGATAGATTGATCGAACTAGCCGAATAAACCATCACGATCCCGATCAAGCATAAAATTAGAAAAGGTATAAATAAGCCATAATCAAAATATTTTAGTTTATTTAAAAACTTTGTCTTCATTCCCATTCCACTCCAACGTCTGGTGTCACCCTTGCTTGGATATTACCTAATTTTTCTTCAAGTTCTTTTACCAGCTGATGCCCCTCCGAAGTGGTCAATAAACCACTCCGTATCAAAAACTTGACTTCACAAGAAAAGCCGTAGATCCTTGTATCTGCAACCTCTTCAAAAGCAGGACAATCCGTCCGACACAAAATATTACTTTGCTTGCCTAATAGGTCACAGATCTCAGCCGCATCTTGTTGCAAAACAGCTAAAGCCTGTTGTTTTGAAATAAAGTTTTCCATCAACTTGATCTCCTCTCATACTTCCGCAATTATATCATAAAACCGATCGAATATGTCTGTTCAACTGTAACACTTAAAAATATTTACAAAATTACTAAAAAACCACAAGTGCAATTGAGATCACACTTGTGGTTTAGCATAACTATTATTGTGTTGCTTTAGCTGCTTTTTTAGCTGCTTTTTCACGCGCATTTGTTTCTAAGATACGTTTGCGTAAACGAATGTTTTCTGGCGTGATCTCCAACAATTCATCTTCATTCAAGAATTCAAGCGATTCTTCCAATGTCAAATGTGTTGGTTTCTTGATCGTTGCTGTTTGGTCCTTGTTAGAAGAACGGACGTTGGTCATGTTCTTACCCTTAGTGATATTAACTGAGATATCACGTTCACGTGAAGATTGACCTACGATCATCCCTTCATAAACTTCTGTACCTGGATCAACGTAGATCGTACCACGACCTTCGACCCCCATGATCGCATAAGTCGTTGCTTTACCTTGGTTGATCGAAACCAAAGCACCGTTACGACGACCAGGTTCCCAGTTGCGAATGACTGGTTTGTATTCAGCAAATGTGTGGTTTAAGATACCATAACCACGTGTCATGGAAAGAAATTGGGAATCATAACCGATCAAACCACGTGTTGGAGTTGAGAATACCAAACGTGTTTGACCATTCAAACCAGTTTCCATGTTCAACATTTCACCTTTACGTTGAGCCATTGAGTCGATAACAGAACCGGAGTATTCATCAGGTGTATCGATGATCACACTTTCAAATGGTTCACATAATTGGCCATCGATCTCACGGTAAATAACCTTAGGACGAGATACAGCCAATTCAAAACCTTCACGGCGTAACATTTCGATCAAGATCGACAAGTGTAACTCCCCACGACCAGAAACAGTCCATGCATCTGGAGAATCAGTATCTTCGACCTTCAAAGAAACGTCCGTGTGCAATTGCATCTTCAAACGATCTTCTAATTTACGTGCAGTAACTTTGTCACCATCACGACCAACAAATGGAGAATCATTTGTCATAAAAGTCATTTGCAATGTAGGTGGGTCGATCCGCAATAATGGCAATGCTTCAGGATGATCAGCTGGGCAAACTGTTTCCCCAACGAAGATATCATCCATCCCTGAAACAGCGATCAAGTCACCTGCTTTAGCTTCTTGGATCTCAAGCCGTTTCAAGCCAAAGAAACCAAAGAGTTTAGTTACACGGAAGTTCTTTTGTGTACCATCAAGCTTCATAACTGTAACTTGATCACCCACTTTGATCTTACCGCGGAAGACACGACCAATACCGATACGACCTACGAAATCATCGTAGTCAAGCATTGCAACTTGGAATTGCAATGGTTCATCAGCATTATCTTTTGGAGCTGGAATAGCATCTAAGATCGTGTTGAAGATCGGATCCATTGTGTGTTCTTGTTTAGCTGGGTCAGAGTCAAAAGAAGATGTCCCGTTCATCGCAGATGCATAGATAACTGGGAATTCAAGTTGTTCTTCATCAGCACCAAGTTCGATAAAGAGATCTAACACTTCATCAACAACTTCTTCTGGGCGAGCACCTGGACGGTCGATCTTATTGATCACGACTACTGGTGTCAAGTGTTGTTCTAAAGCTTTTTTCAACACGAAACGTGTTTGTGGCATCGTTCCTTCAAACGCATCCACGATAAGTAAAACACCATCGACCATTTTCATGATACGTTCCACTTCCCCACCAAAGTCGGCGTGTCCTGGTGTATCTAAGATGTTGATCTGTTTACCGTTATATTTTACCGCTGTGTTTTTGGAAAGGATCGTGATCCCACGTTCCTTTTCAATATCATTTGAGTCCATCGCACGATCGCCGATGTCGGTGTGTTCATCAAGCGTATCTGATTGTTTCAATAATTCGTTAACTAATGTTGTCTTACCATGGTCAACGTGGGCAATGATCGCAACATTACGAATATCATCACGTGTTTTCAAAGTTGTTTCTTCCTTTCAAAATCTACTGCTTGAGAAATGCCCCTTCAATTCAATAACCCTAACGGCCTATCGACTTTGAATGTCATGAAAAAATTATCTCATTTTCAAGAACCCACATAAAAAAACTGTGACTTAGTGCCACAGTTTCAAGCTAACGCTTACGCATCAGCTTGATAATATCGTTCTTAGCATTTTTCGTCGCTACTAATACATCATTTGATGATAGCACATCTAATTCACTATCGTCAATGCTTTTTACGCTTAAACCATGCGCTTTTGCCAATATCTTTCCGGCTGCATGATCCCAAGGATGAAGATGGGAGCAATAGCCTATCGTTTTACCGGTCAAAACATGGATAAAACCGATCCCCGCACTGCCATAGACTCGGATCCCCATACTTTTTTTTGCAACTTGCGCAATATTGCGGTAATTATGAACTAGCATCCGACCACTGACATCGAATAATCCTTGCTCAAGGGAAAGATCAGGCACTTGTGGCAATCGATCAGTATTGCAAAAAACGCCACTTTCTGGTCCGCCCCAATAGAGTTTATCGTTGATCACATCGAGAATATAGCCCAATTTTTCATGGCCGTTTTCATAAACTGCTAGCATACTTGCAAAATGGTCTTTTTGTTTCACAAAATTCAATGTTCCATCCAACGGGTCAATGATCCAAACTAAGCCTTGGTAGGTTGCTAGATCTTGGTCATGATCACCTTCTTCGCCTAAAACACGCGAATTAGGAAAAGTCTGCTTGATCTGAGTGACTAAATATTTTTCAACTTGCTTATCGATATTAGTTACTAGATCGGTGCGTCCACTTTTTTTTGCAACTTGTAGTTCTTTCTCACAGCCAGCAAGCAACTGACACCGAACTTCTTTGAACCAATCTTGCACACTAGCATTGATCTTTTTCCAATCAGTCACCACCATCAACTCTTTTCTTTAAATTTTACTCGTTTTCCAGTCGTTGTCTTAGCCAGCTTAACTGCTTTGTAAATACTGATCCCTGAAGCTTGCTCAAAATCTCGATCAAGTTGTTTTTGAGTCATGATCGCTGGCTCCATTTGCAAAAATTTTTTATGCTTAGCTAAAAACTCTTCGCGCTCGATCCCAGTAGTATAAACTTTCTCAACTGCTTCGTAAAATTCACTTGCAGTAATGATCTCTGCGGTCGTCCACTCAGGTAATAGTGGGTATTCAAAATTTTCACTGATCTTCATCTTAAACCTCACCTTTATCATTGTTTACGTAAATTTTCTAATTCAGCTAAAACGTTTTGCTTTACTTCCATATACTGTGTCGTTTCTTCTTCTGAGAGCGTCAATTTTGTCAAAACAGCTACTCCCTGTTTCGATAAAACAACAGGTTCACTGACCGCGATCTTTTGCTTAGCAAATTCGATCTCATGGGTCAAGGGGACTAAGATCGGGTGATTGAAAAACAATGCTCGACAGATCCGTTGTAAACACAAAACTGTTACGACTTGCTTTGCTTGTAGCGCTTTAGCTTGGTAATCTTTAGCGATCTCGTCTAATTTTGTCTGCCCAAATAAACTATTATCTTGTGCAACGATCCCTAACACCGAATTACCTGCGATCTGTGCGCGACTCCAAGCGATAAAAGCCTCGTCTTGCGTTCCGATAACATTAGCGTAGATCGGATCGCTCCCAATATCCAACCGTTCGCCCAACAAGCGGGCAACTGTTTCAGAAAGCCCCATCGTGCCTAAACCGAAGACATTATTAGCGGGTAAACCTGAAAAGCGCAAGGCAGAATAGACCCACAAATGATCATGGGGCAAGACCACACAGATCTTACCCCTAAAACCATTAGCCATTGCTTGATTGATCACCAGTTGGACCCAGCGACGTTGCGCATTTTCTCCCTCAGCCTCAACATAATCTTTAGGGGGTGTTCCCAATAAGATCAGCTGTAATTCATCCCATTTTGGGTGTGCAGTTGCTTCCAATCTAAAATTATCAGCAAAATCTGAACTTTCGACTAATGAAACAACTTGTGCAGTAGATGTTTCATTGATCTGAAACCAAAAACATTTTAAATGCTCATCGTGTAAGATACATGTCTGTAAAAATAACTGCAGTTCAGGGTTTTCCCCACAAATCATTATATTATTATCCATTTGAATCCCCCACTTTTCATCTTGCCGAAATGCTATCTCTTTTGAACCGCCACGATACAAAAGTAAAAGTATATCTCTTTTAATGTCAAAACGCAAACGTACTTTCGCAAACAATTAAAATTCTCTTTAATTATAGCACAATAATTTCTAGCCTTATCTAACAATAATGTAACAGCTATCATGGTATTGTCACGAAAACGTTACGCTAAAAAGCTGAAAACTTTTTCCTAAAATGTGCTAAAATCAAGGTAGATGACAAATGAAGGGATGATTATTTTTGATCACTATGCATGATATTATCCGCGAAGGGCACCCAACTTTGCGGGCACGAGCAGAAAAATTTACGTTTCCATTGACCGATGAAGAAAAGCAAACCGCTCAAAAAATGATGGAATTTTTGGAAAACAGTCAAGAACCTGAGATCGCAGAAAAGTATAACCTCCGCGCCGGTGTTGGATTAGCAGCACCTCAGATCGATATATCTAAACGGATGACCGCGGTCCTAGTTCCTGGTGAAGAAGGTCAAGAACCGCTTTTTAAGCACATTTTGATCAATCCAACGATCTTGAGCGAATCAGTTCAAATGGCTGCTCTAACAGAAGGTGAAGGGTGCCTTTCTGTTGACCGTGAGATCCCAGGCTATGTTCCACGCCATGCTCGGATCAAATTGCGCTGGTATGATCTAGATGGTAACGAGCACGTTGAACGCTTACGAGACTATGTTGCGATCGTAGTTCAACACGAGATCGACCACTTGAATGGTATCTTGTTCTTTGATCACATCAATAAAGAAAATCCATTTGCTGCCTCCAAAGACTTGATCTTACTTTAAAAAAGACTGTGAATGCCAAGGACCCCAACATGTTTTTACATCATGTTGGGGTCCCTCGTTATTTACAGCCTCTTTAGTTATTTTGTTCTAATGTATTCATATCATTGACATATTCAACAGTCGCCTTATTAACTAGATATGAAACGTCAATGTGCAAGATATCATCTTTCAACCAGATATCGGAGACCACAAAAGCTCTATTTTGCTGATATCCCTTGATCCCTTGCGCTTTAGCTTGCACTGCTAGTTGTCGTTCGAGCTGTTTTTTTAGATCATTTAGATCAGCAATAGTTAAATTTTTAACTTCAAGTTGATACTCAAAAGCCATGACTCCCTTGCCCCAAACATCTGAGATCAAAGTTGAATCCGCTAAACTTTCATTTAACAGCTTTAAATTTGTTAAACTTTCCTCCATTGCCGAATCTGTCAGTTTTTGACTGTCGAGCTGGATCAATTTTAAAGCTTTCTTTCGGCGATATCGCTGAAAAATAAAGGCTAATGTTCCGATAATGACCACTCCAATGATCAAATATAAAAATTCCATAACTTCACCTACTTGTTCACTCTTTGATTATATACCAAATTTAGACAAACTAGCATTATTGGACACCTAAACTTAAAAGTATCTTAGCCTTTATCTTAGCTGTGACCTTGTTTGGTCTTTCATCTGACGTGTTTGATCAACTTTATATACTTAGTTTGTAAACTATGGTAAAATAGGTTTAATTATTGTGTAAACAATCCCTGTTCGGAAGTTTATTTTTGCTGATTTGAACTTTTATCTAAGTGCAAATAACTATAATTAATTTTATAAAAGGAGAATCATTAATGATCTTTAAAGTATATTATCAACCAACAAAAAAAATCAATCCACGCCGTGAAAACACGGAATCTTTATATTTAGAAGCTGACTCAGAACCAGAAGCACGCGTTTTAGTAGAATCAAATACGAAATACAATGTTGAATTTATCGAAGAATTGAGCGACGCAGCTTTAGAATACGAAAAGGAAAGTCCAGCTTTTAAACTTACGGAGTTTTAAAAGATGAAAAAACTAAATGTTAAAAATAACGAGACTGCCGTTTTTGCACTCGGTGGTCTGGGAGAAATTGGGAAAAATACTTATGGTATCCAATTTCAAGACGAGATCATCGTCGTCGATGCCGGCATCAAATTCCCTGAAGATGACCTTTTAGGGATCGATTACGTCATCCCCGACTATCAATATCTCGTCGCAAATCAGCAAAAAATCAAAGCTTTAGTCATTACACACGGTCACGAGGACCATATCGGCGGTATCCCTTACCTTTTAAAACAGGTAAATGTTCCGATCTATGCTGGTCCATTAGCCCTTGCCTTGATCAAGAGCAAACTGGAAGAGCATGGTCTATTGAACTCAACTGAATTGCATGAGATCAATGAAGATACTGTCCTACGTTTCAGAAAGACGAGCGTGTCCTTCTTTAGAACTACACACTCGATCCCTGATACCTTAGGTGTTGCGATCAAGACCCCTTCTGGTACTGTTGTCTGCACCGGTGACTATAAATTTGATCTAACTCCGATCACAAACCAAGCCCCTAATCTTCAAAAAATGGCACGCTTGGGTGAAGAAGGCGTTTTATGCTTACTATCCGATAGTACTAATGCAGAAGTCCCTAACTTCACTAAATCTGAACGCTGGGTCGGCAAATCGATCAAACGGATCTTCGAACAAGTCGAAGGCCGGATCATCTTTGCGACCTTTGCTTCAAATATCTCACGTATCCAACAAGCTGCTGCTGCTGCGATCGCTAAAGGGCGTAAGATCGCGGTCTTTGGTCGTAGTATGGAAGCAGCGATCGTAAATGGACGGGAACTAGGTTACCTTGATATCCCTGATGATGCGATCGTTGATGCACGCGAGATCAATAGCTTACCCGCTAATAAAGTCATGATCTTATGTACCGGTTCGCAAGGTGAACCCATGGCTGCTCTAAGCCGGATCGCTAATGGGACTCACCGCCAAGTGGCGATCCAACCAGGTGATACGGTCGTCTTTTCAAGTTCGCCGATCCCAGGTAACACTTTGAGCGTCAACAAAGTCATCAACGAACTTGAAGAAGCTGGCGCAACGGTCATCCATGGTAAGGTCAATAATATCCATGCTTCTGGACACGGTGGTCAAGAAGAACAAAAATTGATGCTTCGCTTGATGAAGCCTAAATTCTTCATGCCAGTCCACGGTGAGTATCGGATGTTGAAGATCCATACTGAATTAGCTGAAAAATGTGATGTTCCCACCGAAAACTCCTTTATCTTGGAAAACGGTGATGTCTTGGCCTTGACTAAAGATTCCGCCCGTTATGCTGGCCATTTCAATGCTGAAGACGTCTATGTCGATGGTTCCGGGATCGGTGATATCGGTAATATCGTCTTACGCGATCGCCGGATCCTCTCAGAAGAAGGACTTGTCGTTGTGGTCGCTACGATCGATATGCAAAAACGTGAGATCTTAGCTGGACCTGATCTACTATCACGCGGTTTCATCTATATGCGTGAATCTGGTGAATTGATCAAACAAGGACGTAAACGCGTTTATCGAACGATCAGACAGACTTTGAAAAATGAAAAAGTTACTGAAGCAATGTTGCGTGAAAATATCATTGCTGAGCTCCAAACGTTCCTTTTCGAACAAACCGAGCGTCATCCAATGATCTTACCAATGTTTGTTACAGTTTAAATGCCAAAAAACAAGCCAAGAGTAGATTTTGGCTTGTTTTTTTGTGCTTGTCGCTTGCTAAAATATTAGCTATAATTGTTTAGTAGTTACTAGTGCCTGAAGAAAGTTAATATGGATCAGGCTTTGCTTAGTTCAAAAATAAAGGAAAGGACATATATGATCTTTCTCGTTATTCTGTAACGTCCATATTTTATATCACCGCTCGTTTTGAAAACTTTCTTTATTATTGTTAATCCAAATGCTGATCATGGTCAAGCTGCTGATGTTTGGGAGCAAATCAAACAAGTTTTACTTACCCGTCAAGTTAAATATGAAGCGCATCAAACAACACATGTTGGCCATGCTAAACAATTGGTCCATTTAAATTTTGGCAAGCAAAAAGCGGAAAATCTCAAAGACCAAGTCGTTTTAGTCGTGGGTGGGGACGGAACTTTAAATGAGACGCTCAATGCACTCAAACACGAAGCTTCCTTGGAAGTTCCACTTGCTTTTATCCCTGTCGGTCATAATAATGGTTTTGCCAAGGGGATCGGGATTGCTTCAGATCCTTTAGTTGCTCTAGACCAGATCTTAGCCACAACTGAACCGACCTATTATAATGTTGGGGAATATCAAGAAACGACGCATAATGAGCAAGGATACTTTTTAAATGATTTTGGGATCGGTCTTGATGCTTATACGATCAGCCTAAATGCAAACGTACATAAACATATGCGTTTGCGTAGGATCTTGCTAAAACTTCATTTGAACTTTTTGGCGTATCTCATCAATGTCTTTACTGCTTTTCTAAATCAAGAAGCCTTTGCAGTTACTTTAAGGATCGGTGATAAATATGAGTTCTTCAAACATGCTCGCTTAGTCAATATTGCCAATCATCCTTATTTTGAAAATGGGATCATCCTATCCCCTGAAGCTGATATCAATGATCATCAGCTCGACTTGATCATCGCTGATAATTTAGGCTTTTTTAAATTTTTAGCCCTGAGTATCGCTATCTATTTCAAAAAACAACTTAAACTCCCCTATCTTCATCACTACAAAGATAAAAATATCCATCTGATCATCAATTCTTTAGAATACGGTCAGATCGATGGTGAAGAAGCTGGAAGTAAGTACTATGATATCTTTTTTGGGACGATCAAATATCCATTCTGGATCAATATCCAAGGTGTACCTGTTACTAAACGTGGTTAAACATAGCTATCAATTGACAATACAACAACGAGGGTCCTACCGCGATGCAAACGCATCATGGTAGGATCCTCGTCTTTACATATTGGCTCACCCTTCTATTGTCAACGCATAAAATCTGTTGGTGTCAAATTATCCATTCCGATCATCGGGTCGATCTCACCCATTTTTACCAAAGCTGGTGTTAAAATAAATTTCGGCGTGCTTTCTACTTTAACTCCTTTAACGCTGGAACTCTTAGGTTTGCCCAAAACTTCCCACAAACGTGTTGTAAGGGTAGTTTTACGGTTTAAAGATAATGTCTGGATACATTTGGCATAAGCTTCTGGTTCACCCAATAAGATAAGTTTCTCCTTAGCCCGTGTTAAAGCTGTATAAAGCAAATTTCGAGCAAACATCCGTGAATACTGCTGGACCATGGGTAAGATCACGATCGGAAATTCACTACCTTGTGACTTATGGATCGACATACAATAAGCTAGTGTCAAGTTGATGAGATCTTTTCGGACAAACTCGACTTCTTGACCATCAAATGAGATGATCACCTTGTCGTCTTTGGGGCGATCTTTTTTTAACTCGATCCCGACTATCTTCCCAATATCACCATTAAAAATATTATTTTCTGGGTCGTTGACTAAATGTAAGACACGGTCACCGATCCGAAATACGTTATTTCCAAACTTGACTTCTTTTTGTTGTGTTTTTTTAGGATTCAAGAGTGTCTGTAGCGTCTGATTCAAGTTCGTGATCCCGGCAGCCCCACGATACATAGGCGCTAAGATCTGAATATCATCATCCTTATTTTGCTTAGCTAAAGCTGCAACGACAACTTGTTTGACCACTGAACTCACTTGATCAGCATGACAAGGAATAAACGAACGATCATTAGTCTTTTGCATTAGATCAGGTGGGACGATCCCATCCTTGACCGCATGTGCCAATTGGATGATCGTTGACCCATCACCTTGCCGATAGATCTTGGCGAGCTCTTTTTGCGGTAAAGTTTCGCTAGCTAACAGATCAGAAAAGACCTGGCCTGGGCCCACTGAAGGTAACTGATTACGGTCACCGACAAAGATGACTTGCATCTGTTCGGGAACACTCTCTAATAGTAGCTGTAACAAGACAGTATCGACCATCGAAGTTTCATCAACGATCAATAATTTACCTTCTAGCACTTTTGTCTCTTCAGGTAATTCATCTTCTCGGCCATTCAATCCCAGTAATCGATGGATCGTTGAAGCTGGTAGCCCAGTAGCCTCACTCATCTTCTTAGCGGCTCTTCCGGTAGGTGCCGCTAAGAGGATCGGCGTTTGACTCGTATCTGATAGATCAAGCTCATGTAGCGCAGCAAAAGTCCGCACGATCCCCATAATGATCGTTGTTTTCCCCGTACCAGGTCCACCCGTCAGTAAGAAGACTGGGGCTTTAACAGCCGCTTTGATGGCCGCTTTTTGATCAGGACCATACGTTATCTGGAGATCTTTTTGGATCGCTTGAATAAAGTCATCGATCTGATCATCATTTACGTCTTGATCACTTGCTTTAGTCACCAAACGCTTGAGCTCTTCAGCGATCGTATATTCGGCCTCATAATAGCGTCGCAAGTAGATACGACCATCATCTGAGATCACTTGACCTTTTTCACCCATTTTCAATAACTGATCGGCTAATAATTCAGGGGCGATCGGGTCAGGGCGACTCTCCAATAAACGCAAAGCCTCTTTTAATAATGTAGGGCCATCCGTATAAGTATTTCCCAAAAATAAGCTCAATTGTGCCATGCTTTCAAAGATCGCAGCTGCTAAGCGAACTTCAGCTGTCGCAGCCACGCCTAGTTTCAATGCCAGCTGATCAGCACGATTAAAACCAAAGCCTTCAATATCATAAACGAGCTGATATGGATCTTCATGGACAACATCTAAAGTCTTTTCACGATATTTTTCAAATAGCTTACCGGCCATTTTCTCGGAAAAACCTAATGTACTCAAACCGATCAAAGTGTGTTCAGCCCCATTATCAGCCGTGATCCCAGCTAATAAATTTTCTTTTTGCTTGGCACTAAGCCCCAGCTCATCAGCAACTTTTGGATCATTTAAAAGCTTATCTACAGCATTTTCTCCCAACTGAGAAACGATTTTTTCAGCTGTCTTCTTACCGATCCCTTCAAAATGATCACCAGCTAAATACGCGATCACACCATCTTTTGAGGATAAGATCTCTGGCTTATAGCTGAACACTTGAACTTGGCGCCCATATTTAGGATGTTCTGTGATCTTACCCTTAAAATAGTAACTTGTTCCTTCGATGAGCTCGGGAAAATTTCCTGTGATCGTCACTTCACTGTCTAGATCAAGATCGGTCTCGGTGATGCCCACAAGTGCTACTTTATACAAACTTGCTGGTGCTTCAAAAAAGATATTTAGAACTTCAGCGACTAAATAACCTTCATTTTTATCCTCATCAAATAGTGTCAGTGTCTCTTGTTGCATCATCTACCGCCTTATTTTTTCTTTGTCGTTGCCTGCATCGTCTGTTCTACATCATTTAGACGTGTCTTTAGTGTTTGATAGAGCTTAGGATCACTTTGCTTGGCGCGGTCAAAATACGCTGTTGGGTCGGCACCGTCAACGACTGCGATCACACCCAATTGAAAATTGATCCGCGTATCATTTGGTTCTAATTGCAAGGCCTGTTGATAATAGTCCTTGGCTGGTCCAAAATTCCCCAAGGCTAAAAAGCAATCGCCCAGCAAACTCAAAATTGCAGCTGATCTTATCTTTTCACTTGCTGTCAAAGCAAAAACTAAAGCCTTTTGATAGTCAGACTTCGCATAATAAGCTTGGGCCAACATCGTATAGGCTTCCGCTTGTAATTTTCCATCTTGGACCAAGTTAAATTGTGCGATCGCCTCATCGTAAAGTTCACTTGCATAGTAGACATTGCCCAGCCCATAATGCAATAATTCTGTTTTTTCTGTCCGATCACTCAAAGCATTGAGTGCTTTTTTAAAAAGTTCTTCTGCTTGGGAAAAGCTCTTTTCTTCAGTTAACGCTGTTCCTAAAGCATAATAACTCTCTTGATCGTATGGATCAGCATCGATCTTGGCGATCAATTCTTGGATGACTTGTTGCATCTTTTCATCTTGTTTAGCCCGTTTCATCATTACACCTTCTTACACAATATCAGTCGGATCAAGTTTCTTTTTTAGATAATCTGTCTTATTCCAAGCTAGACACTTAAAGTTTTTGCCATCTTCAGTCTCTAAGATCGTGGTGCTTGTGTTAGCCAATCCACCTTTAGCGCGGATCTTGGCTAAAGAAACACCAAGTAAATGTCTGATCTCAGCACATAAAGCAGCTCCATGACTGACAACAATGACATTGTCTTTAGGATAACGTTCACAGATCGCCTTGATCTTTGGTGTCATTCTTTCAAATAACTCTTCAAAGCTTTCACCTTCGATCTTACTTGGGTCGTATTTATCCGGGTGATGCCGAAAGCCGTCGAGTTCAGCCGGATATTTTTCTGCGACCTCGGTAAATTTCATTCCCTCCATCTTCCCTAAGTCAAATTCTTGGAAAGCTACATCAGCTTCTAAATTGACCGGTCGGTTTAAATTAGCGACTAGTTTTTGTGCAGTCACTCTAGCCCGTTTGATCGGACTACAATAGACCTTAGCAAATTTAAAATCATTTAAGTAGGTCGCCAATTCTTCGATCTCGCGATAACTCTCAGGTAATAATGGTGAATCACCATGTGCCCCTTGATAACGCCCTTCTAGATTCCATTCAGTTTTTCCATGGCGTACAAAAAATAACTTTGTCAAAATCCATCCCTCTTCCATGTCTATTGTCTAAATTTTAGCATACCTAGCCCAAAGAAAAAAGGACCATAGCCTTAAGCTACAGTCCCTAAAATGTCTAAACGTATTGTAATTGTTTGCCGTTTTGATAAGCGTGATCGATCGTTCCACTGCCTAAACATTCAGCGCCATCATAAAAGACAACTTCCTGACCTGGTGTGATCGCTCTAACTGGTTCATCAAAGATAACTTCTACCTCCGTTCGATCATCGTTAAAACGAACTGTAACACCCGAATCTTTTTGGCGATAACGGAACTTCGCAGTACAATGGAACTCATTACCACGATCCTCGATCGGCGCAACAAAGCTTAATTCACTTGCTTTTAAGCTTGTCGCATATAGGTATTCATTGTGATAACCTTGTCCAACTAACAATGTATTAGTAGCTAGATCTTTACCCACAACAAACCAAGGTTCATTACTCTTAGCATCGCCACCGATCCCTAGACCACGGCGTTGACCGATCGTGTAGTTCATCAAGCCAAAGTGTTCACCTTTTACTTCACCATCCAAAGTCTTCATTAAACCTGGCTTAGCTGGTAAAAATTCGCTTAAAAATTTGTTAAAATCACGTTCGCCGATAAAGCAAACACCCGTTGAGTCTTTCTTCTTAGCAGTTGCTAGACCAGCCTCTTCTGCGATCTTACGCACTTCTGCCTTATCCATGCCACCGATCGGGAACATTGCTTTTTGCAGATTTTTTTGTGTTAATTGACTCAAGAAATAAGTCTGATCTTTATTTTCATCAGCTCCTCGCAATAAGTGCACCGTGCCATCTTCATCACGTGACAACTGTGCATAGTGTCCCATTGCGATATAATCGGCATCTAATTCCATCGCATAATCCAAGAAAGCCTTGAATTTGACCTCTTTGTTACACATCACATCAGGATTAGGTGTGCGACCCTTCTTGTACTCATCTAAGAAGTATGTGAAAACACCATCCCAATATTCTTTTTCAAAGTTGACCGAGTAATATGGGATCCCGATCTGATCGGCTACCTTAGCTACATCTTGGTAGTCTTCAGTAGCGGTACAAACTCCGCTATCGTTTTTATCATCCCAGTTTTTCATGAAAACCCCGACAACATCATAACCTTGTTGCTTGAGTAAATAAGCTACAACTGACGAGTCAACGCCACCACTCATCCCCACAACAACTCTTGTCTTACTATTATCTTGCATGTAAGAACTCACCATCATTTCATTAGATTCTGAATCCAGACGATTTGAAGGTCGTTTTATTCAGTAGCTACCATTATAACGATTATTCCTAACTTTGACAAGGTTTGCTTACTTTTTTATATTAAATTTTTATGCTTTTTCGATAACATTTCGCGTCACGAGATCTGCCAAGATATATTCCAATTGCTCTTGATTAATAGCTGCATCTTTTCCCTTGAAGATATTGACTTCTTTTAAACCATTAGCTGTTGTCGTTACCATTTTGAAGCTTTTTAGGTCAGAAGAAACAACGACCTTTAGCTTAAAGCCTTTAAATGGTGAGGCTGGATCTAGCGAACGTTCTAATTGAAATTTACCACCTTTAGTCTCAATAAAGCCCGTATCACGTAAAGAATACTTCTTAACATTTGGTGATAGTTGATATGTGGTCGTATCACCTAAAATTTTAGCTGTTGTACCATATGCCATAATTACACACCTCTAACTTATTTTTTGATACGTTGACTGATCTTAGTCAATTGAGCGACCAATTCATCGATCTCAGCAGCAGTATTGTACCTGCCAAAGCTAAATCGCAGTGATTGACTGACTCGTGCTGGGTCCTTACCATACATTGCTGATAAAACATGCGAAGGTTCTAAAGACCCAGCTGTACAAGCGGAACCAGCAGCTGCTGAGATCCCTGCTAGATCTAAATTGGTCAACATCGCATCATTTTGGCATCCCTCAAACCACAGATTGATGATCTGTGGGAGTTCATCTGCCCCCATTTTACCATTTACCTTAACGGCCACGCCATTTTCAGTTAGCTTATCCACCAATTGACGCTTAAAGCCTTGATAACGTGCTGTCAATTCAGCACGAGCGTTTTGTTCAAGTTCGATCGCTTTTGCAAAAGCTACGATCGCTGGGATATTTTCTGTTCCAGCCCGTCTTTTCATTTCTTGATCGCCCCCCATAAGATGGGGTGCTAGCCCAAGGCCTTCACGTTCGTATAAAAAGCCCATTTGTTTTGGTCCATTCAATTTATGAGCCGAAGTTGACATGAGAT
>NZ_CAQLEL010000133.1:0-7625 GCF_948826705.1 uncultured Ligilactobacillus sp. | reverse complement strand
GTTGTTTTTCTTGATGTCAGGGAAAAGAATATTCCTGCTATAAAACTTTATGAATCCTTTGGTTTTGAAAAAATAGGAATGCGTAAAAACTATTACTCAAACCCAACGGAAAATGCAGTGATAATGCATAATTTAAGGAGATGATAAAATGGAATTCAGATATGATACTCAATTGCTGATAGAGGGCAAAAATCTCGATGAGGATGCAATCAATAATTATTTTGTGGAAAATTTCAAGGGTGATTGTCTGCTTGCAGTTGGTGATGAAAACCTGATAAAAATTCATTATCATACAAATGAGCCATGGAAGGTTCTTGAATATTGTGCATCACTTGGAGATGATGTTTCAAGAAGAAGATTGTTTCCGTCTCCTTCAAATCGGAGTATTAGGTATTCCTTAATCTCGTAACTCAAGTAATATCAAGGAATAGAGGATTTTTTTACTATTAAAAACTTAACAAAAGTTGCTTGAGGTTGGACACAAATTGTTAACTTTTTAACAAAACTTCTCATCCAACATTTCCTTGCTTAATTATAACATAGACACATCTACACTGCTATAATGTCTTCTTCCTTGGGCTATATAGATAAAGCAAAATATTAGATTACCAATATTGAACAACTGTACAATAGTTATGTGAATAGGGAGGTGTTCACTATGACAGAACGTGAAAGAGATATACGTAAAGCCGCTAAATTGTATAAGGGTGATAAATCAACTCTCAATAAACTAAATACTGAGAATCTGAATCTCGCCGCTCTTTCTTTTTCAATCAACTGGGAGTTTATTGATTTTGTATTAAAGCTGATTATTAAATATGGGCCAGCTATTGTTAAAGAAATCGTCGAGTATATAAAGGAACATAACTAGGTCAAAAATATAGTAAATAAGCTTTAGTGTGATGAAGCTACTTTCCAACATAACATTTTTTAACGTGTAGTGATATTATTTCATTACACATTTTTTCTTTTATCATTAAAAATTATTTATATATAAAAACCACAATTCTCCCTGTATCTATTTTTGTGAGAGATATATTCTGTACTCATCAGTTGAAATATCTCAATATAGCTGAGTACCCCTTGAACAGTTAGTCACGCAAGAACTCGAATTACCAAAAAACAAAAGTAGCCTGCCATCTCCTACTTAGGAACGGCAGGCTACTTTTGCGCTAACCAATAGATTCAATAATGACTTCAATAACAACTTCACCGACTTCACGAATGATTGTTTCAAGAATCTCTTCCATTGATCATCACCCCTTATAGTTAGATTCGATCATCCTTCTATCAGGGCAGGAGAGTTATTATATCACCCTTATTTTTAGTTGTCTACTGTTTTTTTATTTTTTCAATCAATAATTCTTTTTATCCCCTTTAAATCGGAGTATTAGTTTTTCTATCAGCATGACGCATTCATCTCCTTACGGCGGAGATAGGTTTCAAATGGCTTGATAACCAAGGTAAAACAGTATTGTTTGTTTTCGTCTCCTCTTGTCGGAGATAGGTTTCAAATACTATACGCTAAAAGCATTAATTTCATACATATTACACAAGAATTTCTTGACCTTAAACTTGCCATGCAACACAAAAACATTAAGTACCCTAGACAAGTTTGAGGACAAAATATCTCTTAAGTCCCTCCATTTATATTAACATATTTTTCCAAGTAAGCACCTGTTTATTGAGGCGTGACATGATGTCCACTTCAAACTGGAGTATTAAGTTTTCGCGATGAGTATTTATCCTTATCAGGCTGGTGCTAAATCGGAGTATTAGTTTTACTTTCTTTTGTTTTCAAGCCCTAGTTATATCAAAAAATACAGCAATTTTATAGTGCTAAAACTTTAACAAAAATTACTTATTTAGATACTAAAGTTGTTAGTTTTTTAATACAAGTTTGAAATCCGCTTAACTTAATATTATCTTGGTCAGTATAACATAGTATCTCCAAAAATAACCATATTCTGCTATCTCATAATTAACTGCAATAGAATCTTTTTGTACTAACTATCATATAATAAAAAAACATGAGTGACTCTATATATGTAAAAGGACTGTGATATACAAAAATACCACAGTCCCTTAATGAAATAAAAACTAAGCTTCCTCAGTAAGAGATTCAAGAACCTCTTGAACAACTACAACGGCCACAGCAACTGCTGCTTCACGTGCAATCAAACCTAGAATTTCTCCCATTTATATCACCCCTTATAGTTAGATTCTATTATCCTCCTATTAGGGCTGGGAATTATTATATCACCACTATTTTTTATTGTCTACTATTTTTTATAAAATGAATCTCATCTTTCTTGATATATTCACAATCCGTCTTACTTAATTTTATAACATTAGGTATTATCCTTTAAATATTAAGTACAGATTATTAAATTATTTCAAGAATTCAAGTAGCTTTTCATTCAAACGATCGAAATACGATTCGTAGATAGTCTTTAAATACTCAGTTTTACCATTATGCATCTTTACTTTTTTCTCTAAATCTGCAAACTTAGCCCATTCTTCATCGCTTAAATCAATACTACTCTTTACCATCTCAAATGTTTGATTGGTATACTTAAATATTGAATTATTTCTAAGTTTGTCAAATTCCTCTAATCCATGGGCAAATTTATTCCGTTGTTTAGACATTCCCTTTATTTTTTCTAAAACCTCACCCAAAGGATCATTTTCATCATAATACCTAACGATATCTTTATAGTAGTTCAAATTTAGATAAGCATATTCAAAATTAGCTACATGCCTACCATCAGCTTCTAAACATTTATTCAAGTAATCTGCCAATTCACCTTCTGGCTCTACTAAATAGGGTTTCCCATCTTCAAATTTGATCGTATTAGGATAATTTTTTTGGAGATATAATTCAGCGCTATATTCAGCAATATTTTTTAAACGAATCAAATATTCCCCTACCATCCCGCGTTTAGCCTGAAGATTTAGAAGTAGCCATGCATTCAATAATTTTTTCTGTTCATCAGCAATACTTAAATTTGCGACATCTGGCAATAACTTCTGTGTTTTTACAGATTGAACTACACCTTCTAAATTTATTTTTAGTTTTCCTCTATTAGATTTTTTCAACTCTGTGTCTTTACTTATTAAACCATACAATGCTTCATAGCCATAATTTATCAATAAATCACGATATGTTTTCTTTTTCAAAGCCAAAAGTAATTTTCGACCACTATCTTCAATAACTCGATTTTCAAAATTAGGAGTATTATCTAAATTCCTCGCAATCAACAACTCTATCGGTTCATCATTAGAATGACTTTCACCTTCATTTGAGCCTCTTTTAGGTGTAGTTACTTGAAAAGCTCTCACATTTAGTCCAGCTAATCTGTTCAAGGTAAACATAGCTGATTTTACTTGCGGGGTAGCACTAGAAAGATTTAAAAAAATTTCATCTTCGGTCTGTTCGTACTTATGTAACAACTCCTCTAAAATATTAAAAACCTTATCAAAGATATAAACTTCCGTATCCTTAATTATTCGTTCAGACACTTCTATACGTGGTGTATATCCTGAAATCGAATTCAAGGCTGTAACCATATTATCATGTTTTTTGATCGATCTTTCTGAATGAATCATCAATATTTTATCTGGTTTCATTACTCTAGCAATGTGCAATAACGGTCCATCATGATTCTCACGGATCGGATCTGTATCCCCAACACAAGAAATTAAAGTTGTCATAATTGTTACACTCCCTATTTAAGTAATATATTTACTGCACCCATACCCATACTGGTTTTGATTCCAATGCCACTATATTCAGCAAAACATAACAACATGTTGAGATAACTGATCAGCGTCTTTGATCCGTTGCAACGAATTTTTATTTTACCGATAAAGCCTGGAATATATCTACCATGAATCGGATAATAGCTCGATTGAATCGAAAAACTTACAATTTTTGTTTTGTTAGCTATTTCTTGCAATAACTCCTTATCAATTTTATTACTACCCTCAAAAATCGTTGCATATCGCAACATTAAATTCTGAAAAATTAATAGTATATCTGGTAAATAAACCTGCTCTCCTTTTACCTTAAAACCCGTTGCAGTCAAAAAATTGATCTGCATTTCTCGTCTAGGTTCATTTACATAAAAAATATCAGCCAGCTGTTTGGTAGATAAAACAGTAACTTCTCTGTTTGTAATCTTTAAGGTAATTTCAGAATTATTACCTAAAACTATCTTTTCTAACGAATTATCTAATAAAATTTCATCAAATACTTTTTCTACAGATTCATCTAGTATAGAAATATCTAACAAAACCATATTCTTTTTTGGTAGAACTCTTAATGAGTATGGATTCACTTGAGATATATGAAAATATTCTGCCATTTCAGAATTCATATGTTCCATTAACCATCCATGAAGTTTAGGTGCTAAATCATAACTATATTTTTTACTAGTATCACACGTCAATAAAATTTTTTTCAAGAAATCACCCCTAAGTCACTTAAGTGCATGCTAATTATAACAAAAATCATATTTGAAACATATAAAAACAACCTACCTCCCCCTCCATTAGGGAAAAATAGGTTGTTACATACTAATAACCAATACATTTACCAATAATTTTTTAGAATTCTTCCTTATAGTTAAATTCTATTATCTTTCTATATCAGAGCAAAAAAGATAGTATACCATCTTAACATGTTATCGTCTGCTGTTAGGGGTTATGTCATCTCCTTACGTCGGAGATAGATTTCAAATTCCTATACGCTAAAAACATTAATTTCATGCATATTACACAAGAATTTTTCGGCCTTAAACTTGCCATGCAACACAAAAATATTAAGTACCTTAGGCAGGTTTGAGGACAAAATTCATAACAAAATAGCTCTTAGTTCCTTCATCAATACAATTTATATTAACATTATTTTTCCACCAAATAGGCATCTTTTATTGAGTCGTAATATCGTGTCTGCTTCAAATCGGAGTATTAGGTATTACTTGATAACATTTTATGGTTGACAAACACAACGTTTCCGTCTCCTTTAAAATCGGAGTATTAGGTATTCTTAGTTTTTTAACCCCAATACTATCAAGGATTATAGAGTTTTTCCGCTGTTAAAAACTTAACAAAACTCACCTAGAACAAGAACCAAATTGTTAACTTTTTAACAAAAATTCGTACACTACATTCACAAGCTTATCTTGAATAATTATAGCATATCATCTCTAAAAATAGCTAGATTCCTCTTTCGTCTAGAAATATAAAAATAGCCTACCATCCCTAATTCAGGAACAATAAGCTATTTTACATTACAAATAGATTTTCAGCAGTAACGCTGGTAGAAGCATTTTATTCAACAGCATATTCTTGAATTTCACTGATCAAATTTTTACAAGCTTGATTCTCTCTCTTTAAACGATCTACTTCGATTTTCTTGTTTCCTTCTAAACGAAGTATTTCCTCAATATTTTCATCAATACTTCGAATACTTGTCAGATAACTATCCGTAATTTCATTTTTTACAGTATTTTTAAAATAAGTTTCCATTTCATTAGCCACTTCATTAAAGGTTGTGCGAATTTTTCTACGATTTTCTCGCATCTCTTGTTCTGCATTTTCCCTATCAACATCATCCTTAATTTGAAGAGCAACAGAAAATATTACACTAGCTATAGTAAGCCCCTTTGCTAAATAATTTATTTTTTTCGTCAACTTTACAGCTTCCCATGGCTTAAACTTTTTACCCAACTTTCCACCTAGCTTTATAATCACATCATGAACTTCACTTCCCGAAAAAGTTTCTAAACCCGTTGCTATATTATTTTTATTAACAGTATTTTCCGCTAGCCTTGTCCCAATATTTGATATTAAATTCTCTTTTAAAATATATCTGACTATCGGAGAATCTTCGCCATTTTCAGTTAAGCTTAACTCTATACGTTTAAAATTAGGATTATTTTCTAAACTTTCAAGTGACTTTCCAAGTTCAGTAATTCCTTTGCTAAATTTTTCTTCAATACATTTACCACAGTCGTCAGAAATTGTATCTACTTTATCATACGCAGTATCTACAATTTGCTTAACATCCCCCTCACTAGTAGCTTTAGAAACAGCATCAGATACCTGTCTACCTAAATCACGTATTTGAGAACTGTGTTCAGCTATAATCAAATTTATGTCACTTTCAACTTCACGCCGATTATCGTCCAAAGTTTTTTTCTCTTGACGCATTTTCTCAATGAGCATCTCAATTCCCGGATTTCCGATTTCTTTATTAAGCTCAACGATTGCGTCTTCTAAAGCATAACTTACCTGTTGTAATGGAGTAGTTAATTTAGCTGTCATTCCCTTTTCATGTACAAATTCATTAACTGCTCTCACCATTCCTGCATAGTTACTTCGCTCATATAAAGCTTTCTTTATCTCCTCATCGTCCGCTTCATTTCCTAAACTAACACTATCTAGATAATCTTTAGCATCAATAAACACTATCTTCACAGCATTTTCATATGGATGCATCACGCGTTTTAAATCATTTTCTTTAATTTTACGAATCTCTACAGAATTACCATTATTTCCCATCTTGTTAACAAATAGCATCATTTCCTTTGCCTTATTATGATCTATTAACAATCTTCTAAAATCTTCTGCAATATAGTTATCGAATAAATTCTCTGTAACTACGTAAATCAGCATGTCAGCCTCATTTATAGCTTTATATGCAATTTCATCATGATCCATATTTATTCCATTTTTTATTCCTGGAGTATCTATGATTTTTATACCATTCCAGTCAAATTCTCTGACCGTTTGTGTCGTTATTGCAGCACCTATTTTAATGTCATCCATACCTGTTAGTGTTTTTAAGATAGATGATTTTCCTGCACTATACTGTCCCGCAAAAACAATGCTGATTGATTTTCCCTCACTGTCTGACACCGATTGTGGTAAATCTGCAACTTTACTATATTTAACTTCTTGCAGTACGCATCTGCTCTCTTCAAGGATGTCCTTTATTTTTTTTAGCCAAATATCTAACTGAATTTTATTTACGTCCATTTTTCTTCTCCTCTTCTTTCATAAAGACTAAATTAGTCAATTGTTGCGCTAAAATGATTCTACTCTGTTGCTGAGCATCAAGTTGGTCATAATTAGAGATATGAACAATTCGTTCTACACCCTTAATTGATTCTAGACGAACATCTTGTCTATTGATTCCCTTACCAAGAATCTGTAGGAGAGTTGAGTATACTTTATCCTTCTTAAAGGAAAACCATACACTCTCTTTCATTAAATTCCCTAAATCTTTCTTTACGTTACTAGGTAAGCGCGTTCCATCCTTCAATACAAACATAAGTGCAACACCTGGCTCTCTAGCAACTTTATCTATCCTACCTATTTCCACATCAATTTCCAAATAATTAAGTCCTTTTTCAACTACCATCTTATTTATTCGTAACAATTCACCATTCAATTCTTCAGCTAAACTTTGTTGTGTTTCTGATAAACTAAAAAACGTATCAACAACTTTATCTAAAGTCCAAAGGGCTCTATTTAATTGCCCCTTTACTAACCTTTTATCGATGGTAAATTTCATATTTTTATTTATCTTAGACATTGTCCTTTCAATATTTTCTTCC
>NZ_CAQLEL010000132.1:0-4598 GCF_948826705.1 uncultured Ligilactobacillus sp. | reverse complement strand
TTTCGGTGTGAACCAACGTTGGGGATATTTCCCCTCGTTCTCCGGTGGATGGCGTATTTCGGAAGAATCGTTCATGCAGGGAGCATCGGACTATCTCTCTAACCTGAAACTCCGTGTTTCCTGGGGAAAGACAGGTAACAACTCAACGGGCAACTACGACTGGCAATCTCACTTTGAGATAGTACCTCTCCCATGTCGCCAACCACCCCCTATAGCTTAGTCCAAGAGGTATCTAAATTATTTCTAATTATATAAGAAATTATATGATACTGCATATATAAAATCAGAACCGAAAAGTTCTTGGACTTCTGAAAGGATTTCTTTTTTAATCTGGGTAGAGCTTATCTTTGCCTCATCCATGGTGTAATTTGCCATTACAGAAAAGATAATATCCTTAATCAAGCCTTCCCTGTCCGTCATTGTTTCTGAATATGTTGCAAAGTCTTCATGCTTCGTATTCATGGACAGAGATACATTTCCAACCGCATAATGGCTACTGCCATTTCTTTTGTTTTTAATATCGCCATAATATCTACCTCACATTTCATCTTTTTTGTAGATATTATATCGCGTTTGATTACATTTTAATATATTTTGATTAACAGTTATTTCCTCCGACGCAAACGGCTGAGCAAGCAGATGCAGATAAGGTTACCGATCAAGCTACGGCACCAGTTGAAAATAATGAAGTATCATCTACTGAAAGTACAACTGAAGCACCACAAGAACAAACGCACGCAGCTTTTAGAAGTGCAGTTGACGACACGCCAGCAGTCAATGCAGGTCAAGTGATCGAAAATAATACTCAAAGCCAAGCAGTAACATTGGATCACGGCGATAATGAAACGCGTAGTATTTCAATTATGGTCCCAGCTGTTGCGGGGGATAAAGTTACGGTCACTGTTCCATATATCTTTACAGCGTCGACTGATCGTAGTATCAATGGTGAGTTGTACAGTGTTGATACAGAAACTTCTCCAGTAGCTGATCCAGGATATGTTACTAACAAGACCAGCCAAAATACAACTTTTACGTACAATATCAACACAACAGCCTCAATGACTTTTAATTTAAGATTGATGCCAACTGTTTCTGATTGGTCATTTTTAACACCAGGTTCAAAATTCCAAGTTGTTGTTAAGAAAAATGGGGATGATATTGGTGAGATCACTTATACGATCGGACGACCTGCCGAGATCACTGCAGTCAACCTCAATTTTGATCAAAATCAAACCGCAGAAAATGGGTTAGTTAAGGGTCAAAAATATGTTTTAGGGATCAATTTAGCTAATAACGGTCAAAAAGACGGTGATAATTTTGCTGGTACAGTAACATTAAATGTTCCAAAAGGCTTTTTGGCTGATACTACAAGCATTGGTCATGCATATGGTTTGACTGATAAGTCGGTTGTTGGCGATACAGCTAGTGATTTTGCTACATTAGCTAATGGAAAAAATGTTACGATCAAACAAGCTAATGCAGGTGAACCGGTTGTTATTGAGTTTAATAATGCCAAAACTGATCTATTGAAAGGGTCATTATTATTATTTGGGATATACACAACTGAATTAGCTGCCAGTGATAACACCTTTGATGCTACAGTTGCATACTATTCGATCAACGATGAAGGTGAACGAGCTAAGAATATGATCCAGCAAGCTGTGGGGACTAAGCAGCTCAATTTAGCTGTGGCTGATAAAGTTAATAATTCTTGGGAAGCACAATTCAAGAAAAAAGATGGTGCGATCTACACAGATAATGGTCAAGCTGATGGAGAACACCAATCTGACGATACAAAGCTAGACTATAATGACAATGGTAGTCTGATCCGTTCGATCGAAGTATATAACAATGGTAATATCGCGCAAGAAAATGTGTTGATCCACTTAGATATCGAACCAGGTACGATCATGAATGGTGGCGAAGGTGAGTATGCATTAGCGATCACATCGTCAAGTGAAAACCAACCAAGCGGTTTAACACGGGCAACATTGACAGATGGTCGCACAGTAGATCTAAAAATGGGTAACTTTGTAACTTCTAATGTAAACTCTATTGTTGTTGCTATCGACGATAAAGCGATCAGTGCAGGTGTTGCTAAAGATGGGTCTAACATTAAAGCACTTGATATCGGTTATAAAAATATTGAAGCAGGTACTAAAGTTAAGATCAATTTCAGTAACAATGCGATCTTAGAAAAAGGAACGACTAAGAAGGTCAATGATAAAGCAGAGTACAGCTATACTGTGACTTCCGATAAAGGACAGGAATTGACAGGTGAAATGTCACTTGATATCAAAGCACCTAGTCCAAGTAAGAACCAGTTTACTGGAAATATCTTGAATTTCAACAATACTTCTTACCAACCAACGAGTGAAAATGGTGGTAATATTGCAACGATCACATATCAGATCCGAAATGTCGTTCAATATAATGACATTCCGAGTTCCTATTTCATTGCGATCCCTCAAGGATTTGATCTAGAAGATGCTAGTCAGTTACATGTTTACAAACGTGGTGGTGCACTTTACGAAGATGCTGTTGTTGAAGATCTAGGGTACATCGGGATCAACGGTGAACGGATGTTTAAGATCAGCTTACCTGAAACACCATGGTATCGGACACCTGTTTTGATCAATGGAACTTCGTACACGACACCATTGAAGATCGTAGCAAATAAGAATCAGTTACCGTTATCCTATGCTTACCCTGAAAACGGGATGAGTTTATTCATGGAGCTTAACGAAAATGATCAAGTTTCCGCACCAACTAATGGTTTTGCTAATATTAGTGAGGTCACGTTGCGGGATGGCAAGACTTATAAGGTTCGATCAACTAACTTAGGTTTCTATAATACACCAAATGAAGTGAGCTACAGTTTCACTTATCCATCAACTTACGGTCCAATGAATGGGGTCAAAGCAGCTGACGCTGGAAAATATACCGAAGAAACAGGAACGACCAAGTTAGCATATAGTAGTTCAAAAGAGTTGGCTAACTCTAAAGGGACGATCCGCTTAGCTAATGTTTTGACTGATAAAGGTGTTTCAGAATACTCCTATAATGTCATCAATTTACCTAGCGTAGCAAATGGAGATAATGCGACGATCGTTTTGACTGGTGAAGGTGTTGATAAAGTAACAACTACAGGAACTGGTAATGGACAATTACTATTTGCTTATACACCATTTGTAGGTGATCAAGTAACTGAAGCTGCTCTAGTAGAATTTGTGACAGCTGATCAAGTAACTGATTGGTCTAAAGTAAGGGCAGTAGTCCTTAAGTCAGATAAATTAGATCCAAGTGCAACAGCGATGGCTGAATTAGGCTTTAAGATCACTGGTATTAAAGATGGTTCTAGTGTAGTGGGTGTCACACTTCAAGATCACTTCACTGGTGAACATGAAAATTCAACAGGTGTCAGTGGTATCTATAATGTTGCCCCAACTTACAAATTGGAGATCCAACGT
Source organism: uncultured Ligilactobacillus sp. (assembly GCF_948826705.1). Taxonomy (NCBI): domain Bacteria; kingdom Bacillati; phylum Bacillota; class Bacilli; order Lactobacillales; family Lactobacillaceae; genus Ligilactobacillus; species uncultured Ligilactobacillus sp. The sequence continues at coordinate 1,128 of NZ_CAQLEL010000132.1, read as the reverse complement.
TATGTAGATGTTACAACAAGATGGATCGATACAGACGGTAACGAGATCCAAGCACCAGTTGTTCAAAATATCATGTCAGGTGACCCATATGTGACAACTGGTATCACACGTCCACACTATAAATTTGTTAAAGTCGAAGGACAGCCTGCAGGTGTTACAGCGGGTCAAGATGTTGTAGTTACCTATGTCTATGAAGCTGACAAAGATATCGAAGCTCAAAGTGTTAAATTTGAACAAACGATCAACTATGTCTATGCTGAAAATAACCAGTCAGCTGCGCCAACAGTGACAAAAACTATCACATTTACACGTGATAAGGTGAATAATTTAGCTTTAAATAAAGTAACTTATACACCATGGATGGTCGATGGTAAGGAAGTAACTGAAGCAAGTTTTGTAGCGGTCATTTCACCAGAGATCACGGGCTATACGGCTGATCAAAAAGAAGTAGCAGCGATCACAGTAACGCCAACGGATGAAAATAAAGCTTATGTAACAACAGTTAAGTATACTAAGAATCCAACTGAAAATGTAATTGAAGATAAGACAGTAACACGCACGATCAATTATATTTACGCAGATGATACTCAAGCTGCAACACCAAATGTTGCAACTAAGACATTTACGCGTACTGGGATCAAGGACACTGTAACAGATGAGATCACATGGAATAAGTGGAGCGATGCCCAAGAATTTGGTGCAGTGACAAGCCCAGTGCTTAAAGGTTACACGGCTGATAAAGCCGAAGTAGCCGCACAAAGTGTGACAGCCGATAGTGGAAATATCGAAGTAACGGTAACATACACGAAACAAACTGCAACTGAAGTGAGCGAAACAAAAGAAGTAACGCGCACGATCAACTATGTTTATGCAGATGGTACTCAAGTAGCTAAACCAGTGGTTGAAACTAAGACGTTCACAAGAACAGGTGCCAAAGATGCGGTAACAGATGAGATCACATGGAATGAGTGGAGCGATGCCCAAGAATTTGGTGCAGTGACAAGCCCCGAGCTTAAAGGTTACACAGCTGATAAAGCCAAAGTAGCCGCACAAAGTGTGACAGCTGATAGTGCAGACATCGAAGTAACGGTAACATACACGAAACAAGCTGCAACTGAAGTGAGTGAA
>NZ_CAQLEL010000131.1:0-27323 GCF_948826705.1 uncultured Ligilactobacillus sp. | reverse complement strand
CCGCGCTCGGTGCGGATGCCGCGCTTCTCCATAGCGGAAGCGGCAACGCCTAAATGGACGGTGGGTATCTGGTCTATCCCCTGCCGTTCATAACTGCGATGGTCTACGCGCTCCGCGTGTCCGTTCTGCTCCAATGCCTGATTGCAGAGTTCCGCCCATGCCGCCCGCCATATCGAAGGAGAAGAGAATTGGTCGCTTTCGAAAACACTCGAATATGCATTCGATGATTACTGCATAGCTCTTATGGCTGAAACGATGGGGCGTAAGGATGTCGCTGACGAATTCTACCGACGCTCAGGCAATTATGTAAACGTATACAATCCTGCGACATCTTTCATGCAGCCTCGCGACTCTAAAGGAGATTTTCTTGACGGTTTCAACCCCGACGATTATACTGAAGATATCTGTGAGAGCAATGGGTGGCAGTATTTCTGGTCGGTACAACATGATATTGACGGACTCATTGACCTTGTCGGAGGGAAAGACCGCTTTAAAGAAAAACTCGACAGCATGATGACCTACAATCCTTCACCCAATGACTCACTCCCGATATTCAGCACCGGCATGATCGGCCAATATGCTCATGGAAATGAGCCCAGCCATCATGTAGTGTATATGTACAACAATGTCGGACGTCCCGATTTAACTCAGAAATATGCTTCAGAAATAATCGAGCAGCTTTACAATACGACTCCTGCAGGTCTGTGCGGCAATGAGGATTGCGGACAGATGTCGGCCTGGTTTGTATTCTCGGCAATGGGCTTCTATCCGGTCAATCCCGTAAATGGGATATATGAGTTGGGAACTCCGCTATTTAAAAAGATGCAACTGCATCTTGACAACGGCAAAATATTTACCGTTAATGCTCCTGATGTCAGCAAAGAAAACATATATATCCGCTCGGTAAAAATCGATGGTAAGCCTTATGACAAGACTTTCATCACTCACGAGCAGATAATGTCGGGAGCTACTGTAGACATGGAGATGTCAGCTACTCCGGCGTCATTCCCCGACAATAAATAAATTTTCGTAATTTTGCACTACAGTTATTACAGAAAGCAATTATCACCTCAAATCTGATGAATAGAATCAATCTTTCAGCCATTTCTTTTGGTTTTAATATCGCCATAATATCTACCTCACATTTTATCTTTTTTGTAGATATTATATCGCGTTTGATTACATTTTAATATATTTTGCTTAACAGTTATTTCCTCCCTCCACTAAAGCAAACGCTTGTTTGTAACTGTTGGTTTTCTATGTTATAATTACTCTATAAAAATGTATTGAGGTGTTCAAAATGACAAAAGCATCCGAAAAAAGACAGCTAAACATTTTGCGTTTTATCTACAATACAGTTGAGAGCAAAGGTTATCCACCGACTGTGCGAGAGATCTGTCAAGCAGTCTCACTTTCTTCGACCTCAACTGTACACGGTCATTTAGCACGCTTAACTAAGAAAGGCTTTCTCAAAAAAGATCCTACCAAGCCGCGGGCAATGGAAGTTACCCCAGCTGGTCTAGAAGCCTTGGGGATCAAGACCACTTTAAATGAGATCCCAGTCGTTGGAACTGTGACCGCAGGGATGCCGATCTTAACTGTTGAAGAAACAACTGATTATTTTCCATTACCCCCTAATTTAAGTGATGCCAATGATTTGTTCATGTTGAACATTCGTGGTGAAAGCATGATCGATGCTGGGATCTTAGATGGTGATCAAGTTATCGTTAGAAAACAATCTGCTGCTGATAATGGTGATATCGTGATCGCCATGACCGAAGACGATGAAGCAACATGCAAGCGATTCTACAAAGAAGACGGATATTTTAGATTACAACCTGAAAATGAAACGATGGATCCGATCATCTTGGATAATGTCGTAATTTTAGGTAAAGTCATCGGACTCTACCGTGATATGATCTAAAGTCAATATTTTAGTGACTAGGAGTTTACAGACTTCTAGTTTTTTTATTCAAAAAAAGATGCCTCAAAGTGCATCTTTTAGAACTATTTACTTGCCTTAGCCATTTTTAACAATTCTTCTGCATGTTCTAGCGTCAAAGTCGTGATCGAAGAACCCGATAGCATTCGAGCTAATTCTTCGATCCGTTCCTTATCATTTAAGATCGTAAGCGAAGTTTCAGTCCGACCATTAGCTACATGTTTAGCAATGAAATAATGGTGGTCTGCCACAGCTGCGACCTGTGGTAAGTGGGTGATACACAGCACTTGCGAATTAGTTGCGATCTGACTGATTTTTTCAGCAATCGCTTGTGCGACGCGCCCACTGACTCCAGTATCGACCTCATCAAAAATAATACTCGTCACACCCTTATTTTGGGCAAAGATCGTCTTTAGTGCGAGCATGATCCGCGATAATTCACCACCAGAAGCGATCTTTGCTAAAGCCCCCATTTCTTCTCCAGGATTAGTTTGAATGTAAAATTCGACCCGATCAAGACCATTTTCAGTCAATTGTCCGTTCTCTGGTAAAAAACGTACTTCAAAAACAGCTTTATCCATATAAAGTGCACCCAATTGCTGATGGATCTCAGCTTCGAGTCGTTTAGCAGTTTGTTTGCGTAACTCACTGATCTCTAGTGCTAATTCTTTTGCCTTGGCGTGAGCTTCTTTGACCTGTTCGACTTGCTGTTCTAAGTTTTCATCGCTTTGTTGCATCGTTTCAAGTTCTCGTTTTATCTTATCGTAATAAGTTAGGATCGTTTCGATCGAATCACCATATTTACGCTTGAGTTGATGGATCGTTTCGAGCCGTGCTTCGATGGAATTTAATAATTCTTCATCCCACTCCAGATCACTTAATTGCCCTGAAACTTCATGCGCTGCATCTTGCAGATTATAGAAAGCATCGGAAACCTTTTCGTAGATCGCTGCTAATTCAGAATTGAACTCAGCCACGTCTTCTAACTCGCTCATGACATTACCTAGAACACTCATCACATCTAATTCTTCACCATTTAGCACTTGATAACTCATCTCTAAAGCGTGATGGATCGTTTGATAATTATCTAATTGGCGTTTTTGTTCTTGGAGCTCTTCTTCTTCCCCCTCGTGTAACTGCGCTTCACTGATCTCATTAACTTGAAATTGTAACATATCAAGTCTTTGAGCCCACTCATGCGCATTTTTCTCGCGTTGCTCTAGTGCATGAGAAAGACGACGATAATCTGCATAAAGTGTCTGGTATTGTGCCAATTTAGCTAGGATCTCAGGCTGATAATTATCAACTAAGGCTAAATGACGCTCAGGATCCATCAATTCTTGATGCTCATTTTGCCCATGGATATCGATCAATGTTTGCCCCACCTGCCGAAGTGTGCCTAGATTGACCAAAACGCCATTTATCCGGCAAACATTTTTGCCACTGCGATAAATATCGCGTTGTAAGATCAAAACATCATCCTCACATTCGATCCCAAACTCATCTAAAAGCTCATATGTTCGAGTTGCTTTAGGGATAGTAAATTGTCCTTGGAGCAATGATTTATTAGCTCCCTTGCGAATAAAATCACTCGAGCCACGTCCACCTGCTAGTAGCCCTAAAGCATCGATAATAATGGACTTACCAGCCCCAGTTTCACCAGTCAAGACCGTCATATTCGTTCCAAAATCAACGGTCAACTGCTCAATAATTGCAAAATCACGGATCATTAATTCTTGTAACAAAGTACTTTCCTGCTGTTGCTAAAAGTAACAGTTTTTCCTTTCCCAAAATCTAAAAGTCCTATTTATCATCGACCAAGGCCAATAATTTACGCTCGATCTGCAACGCATCTTCATTTGAACGTGCAAAGAGCATGATCGTGTCATCATCACCTAAAGTAGCAAAAACTTCATCGTAGTTCATTTGTGAGATCAAGCTCGAAAGTGCTGGCCCATTACCAGGCAAAACTTTGACCATACATAGATCACGGTGACAGTCAGAAACAAGATAGGCGTCACGCAAAACTTTCCTTAGTTTTTTTTCGGTATTATCCTTCTTGGTCGTCGGTAAACTATACCGATACGACCCATCTGGCGTCGGTACTTTGATCAGCTGCATCTCTTTTACATCACGTGAGATAGTAGCTTGAGTCACTTCAACTCCCTTAGCTAAAAGGAGACTAACAAAGTCTTCTTGCCGATAAATCGCATTATCCTGGATCATTTTTTTAATAATTCGTTGTCTATCTTGTTTTCTCACTGAGAAATCATCCTTCCTACCTACTTATCTTTTTGATGAAGTAATGTTTGATGGGCTTGTTTGATCACTGCACTTGGATCGACATTAGCACTGATCGTTGCAGTCTTTGATGTTGCACGCAAATGGACTAAAAATTCAATATTTCCTTCACCACCCGTGATCGGTGAAAAATCAAGGTCTAAAACATCATATCCTGCTTTGACAGCAAAAGCGACCAACTCTTGGATCACTTCTAAATGGACTTTTTCATCCCGAACGATCCCGTGCTTACCAACTTTTTCACGTCCCGCCTCAAATTGAGGCTTGATCAAAGCCACCACGTCACCGCCCGGCTCTAAGATCGCATGTAAAGTCGGCAAGATAAGTTGTAATGAAATAAAAGAAACATCGATCGTCGCAAAATCAGGGCGTCCAGCAGTAAAATCGTCTAATTTACTGTAGCGAAAGTTAGTATTCTCCATTACAACGACTCGCGGATCTTGACGCAACTTCCAAGCTAATTGATTAGTTCCCACATCGAGGGCATAACTCAACTTGGCACCTTTTTGTAAGGCAACATCAGTAAAGCCACCCGTAGATGAACCGATATCAAGGACTGTTTTATTTTTGGTACTTAGTTTAAAGACTTTGAGCGCTTTTTCAAGCTTTAAACCACCACGACTAACATAGGGCATCTTTTTCCCCTTAAAATGTAATTTGACACTTGGATCGATCTTTTCACCTGGTTTATCCAATCGTTCTTCATTTTCACCTAAGATCTCACCTGCCATAACTGCACGTTTCGCTTGTTCGCGTGTCTCGAATAGACCCTGCTTGACCAATAATACATCTACACGTTCTTTTTTCATACTTACATCCTTACTTATAATTTAAAATACTCTAGCACTTGACGCAAAAGAGAAGTCTCAAGACCACTTTCATCCAAAAGCTCAAGTTGATCTTTTGCTTGCTTTAACGTATCAGCTAGTGCCTGTTTAGCTCCTTTTAGCCCTAAAAGGCGTGGATAAGTATTTTTATTTTCCGCCACATCCTTATTAGCTGTCTTACCCAACTCGGCTGTAGTTGCCGTCACATCTAAAATATCGTCATAGATCTGAAAGGCTAGACCAAATTTTTGCCCAAAAGTAACTAATGCCTGTTCTTGTTTTGGTGTTGCTTCACCTAAAATGGCACCGGCAAAACAAGCATATTCCAACAATTGTCCCGTTTTATTTTTATGGACTTGCATCAACTCAGATAAGGTCAAAGTGGCCTTTTCACCTAAGATATCGCCAGTTTGGCCTGCGACCATCCCATTTGCCCCCGCTGCTTTTGCAAGTTCAGCTACCAAGGTAATCCGTTTTTGGGGAGTAAGCTTTGTTTTAGCTAACCAGCCAAAAGCCTCAGTTAAGAGAGCATCGCCTGCTAAAACCGCTATATCTTGACCAAAAACTTTATGATTTGTCGGTTTGCCCCGCCGCAGATCGTCATTATCCATCTCAGGTAGATCATCATGGATCAAAGAGTATGTGTGCAGAAATTCTAGACTTCCCGCCACACTCAAAACATCTGTATCGATATTTTTTTCTAAACTTTGGCAGATCACCAAGATCAAAAGCGGTCTGATCCGTTTCCCCCCCGCTTCAAGCGAATATTGCATTGCCACTCGAAGTGTCTCATTCTCAGTAAATTGCGTCAAGTAATGTCGCATATGCTGTTCAAGTAATGGGATCATTTTATTTTGAAAATTTGCTAACTGCATTTTTCACTTTCTAGGTATGGGATCACTAAGAAGCCCTAGATTCCTTCCTTATTTACTTTAACAGTATTGCTCCCATCAAGTTTCTCACAATACACAGCTAAATATCAGTCATTATTTGCCTCAAAGACGACTTCTTGACCTTCTTCGTTGATAACCTTAGTCAAAGTATCCTCTGCATTTTGGAGGGTCTCTTGCAATTTTTTACTTAAAGCTACCCCTTTTTGGAATTGCGCTAGCGCCTCTTCTAAAGGAACATCGCCCTGCTCAAGTTTGCCTACGATCGCTTCTAACATTTGTAATTCTTGTTCAAAAGTTAAATTTTTTTCTGTCATTTTTTCTTCATCCCATCAATTTTAGTAACTTTAGCTTTAACACTACCATCGCTTAAATGCAATTTGATCTCAGAACCGACCGTCAGATCAGATGTTTTTTTGATGATCTTTTCATCTGCCGTGACGTAAGAAAAACCACGTCCCATAACGCGCAACGGGCTCAACATATCTAAAGCAGCGGTAGCCTTTACCAAACGTTGCTCTCTATCACCAACATATTTTTCCGTTGCCCGAAATAGGTCTTTTTTGAGCTGTGCCACCTGTTGTTTATGCAAGTTGATCGTATCTTTTGGCGAAGAACGTTGCAAACGCGTCATCAGCTCTGAAAATGACTTTTCTTTTTGATACAACTGTTCACGATAAGCCTGTTTGAGTCGATTCTGGTAACCGTCAAGTTTTTGAAGGTAGCCTTCATACAGGCGATTTGATTGCATAAAGACGTAAGAATTTTGCAACTTTTGTAGCTGTTGGCGCCGTAACTTTAGCATAGCTTGATAACTTTGGATCAAACGTAACTTATCTTGTTTGATCCGCAAGATCTCGTCTTCTAAAACTGGCGTCGCCAATTCAGCTGCTGCAGTAGGTGTCGCTGCCCTGACATCAGCCACTAGGTCAGCGATCGTCGTATCCGTTTCGTGTCCAACTGAAGAAATGATCGGGATCTTACTTTCAAAGATCGCCCGAGCAACTTTTTCTTCATTAAATGGCCACAGATCCTCGATCGACCCACCACCACGACCGATAATGATCGTATCAAAATCGCCACGAGCATTGACCTCTTTTAATCGTCCCACCAATGAATCAGCCGCTTTCTCACCTTGAACGACTGCGGGAAATAAAACTAGCTGTGCGATCGGATAACGCCTTCTAGTAGTCGTGATGATATCACGAATGACTGCTCCTGATGGACTAGTGATCACTGCGATCCGTTTAGGAAAGTGGACTAATGGTCGCTTAGGTGCACTAAACAAGCCTTCCATGGATAATTTAGCTTTTAATTGTTCAAATGCTTGATACAAAGCGCCAACACCATCTGGTTCCATCTTTTCGATCGTTATTTGGTAATTCCCACTAGGTTCATACAGATCTACTCTTCCGACCACCAAGACTTTCATTCCATCTTCAACATTGAATTTCAATTTGTTAAATGCCGATTGAAACATGACCGCATCTATTTTAGCACCATCGTCTTTTAAACTAAAATATTGATGGCGTGGACGCAAACGAAAATTTGAGATCTCCCCTGTCAAATAGACACGATTCAAATATGGATCAGCACTAAATTTTCGATGTAGGTACTTAGTTAATGCTGTGACAGTTAAATATTGATCTTTTTCCATTAGCTATTGCTCTTTTCTGCCAATTCAAGCGTTTGTTGCATTAACATCGCGATCGTCATCGGACCAACGCCACCAGGAACTGGCGTTAAATAAGCTGCCTTAGTTACAGCACTAACTTGTTTGACATCACCGACTAATTTGCCGTTATCCAAACGATTGATCCCAACATCGATCACAGTTGCGCCTTCCTTGATATAAGTCTCATCGACCATTTCAGCTCGCCCAGTTGCAACGACTAAAATATCAGCCTGGCTAGCAACACTTGAGAGATCTTTAGTCTTACTATGTGCCACAGTGACCGTAGCATCTGCATTTATCATCAAAGCAGCTAAAGGACGTCCCACTAAATTACTGCGTCCGATGATCACAACATTTTTACCAGCCACAGGGATCTGATACTCTTCTAATAAGACCATGATCCCACGCGGAGTACATGGTAAAGCTTTTGGTTGCCCCATAAAAAGGTGACCTAAATTTTCTGGGTGTAGACCATCAGCATCCTTTTTAGGATCGATCTGTTCGATCACCGTATTTTCATCAAGCTGTGCTGGTAATGGCATTTGCACCAAGATCGCATGGACTGTTACGTCGCCATTCAACTCATCGATCAATTGTAATAACTCTGCTTGTGTCGTGTCAGCTGGCAAAGTGATATCTTTAGTCTTGATCCCGATCTTTTCAGCCGCCCGTTTTTTGTTACGGACATACACCTGACTAGCCGGATCATCTCCCACTAAAATAACAGCCAAACATGGCTCTAGCCCTTGTTGTTTTAACTGTTCTGTCTTTTTCCTTAATTGGCTGCGGATTTTTTCAGCAGTTCCGCGTCCGTCTATCATCACTGTCATATAAATCACAACCTTAACTTTAGTGTATACCTAATATTTTAGCATACTCAGCAACATTTTTTTCAAAAATAAAATGCCTGCACTAAACTTTAGTACAGACATTTTTCATCTTTTAAAGTAGATTTGATAAAACACCATTGATAAAACGCCGTGATTTATCATCACTAAATTCCTTAGCTAATTGCAAAGCTTCATCTAAAGCTACTTTAGCCGGAACATCATCAACATAAAGCATTTCATAGATCGCTAAGCGCAAGATCAAGAGGTCTGTCTTGTTCAAGCGTGCAAGCGTCCAGTTTGAGCTTAAATGTTGATCGATCTTTGCGTCTATTTCAGATTGGTGTGTAAGTACGCCTTCTACCAATTCAGGCAAGTAGGCTGGTACTGTAGTTGTCGCCTCATCTTCCAACAAAGCTTCGTAAACGTCTTGTGGTAAGGCATCTGGGTTGCTATTCAACGCAAAAAGTGCTTGAAAAGCCAGTTTACGCGTATCATGTCTACTAATACTCACTATTCTTCACCATTCTCTTCCCCAAATAGATTATTTGGGTCAATTGTTTGTTCTTGTTTTTCAGGAATTACCCCTTGAACGTGCACATCAACGCCTAAAATTTCAATTCCCGTCATAAAGAGAACTTGTTGGCGAACCTTTTCTTGGATCTGGGCCGCAACTTTGGGAACTGAGACGCCATAGTTCAAAAAGACATAAACATCAACTTTTAATTGGTCTTCGTCTTTATTGACTTTGACACCTTTGCCCCGAATCTGACGGCCTAAGAGTTCTGAAAAGCTGTTGGCGATCGAACCACGCATCGAATATACACCATCGACTTGGCTTGCTGCGATTCCAATGATCACTTCGATCACTTCTGGTGCTAACCGAACTTCACCTAAGCTGGGTTCTTTACTTGTTAAAACAATATTATTATCTTCAGACATATCTAAAACCTGCTATATAAAATATGGAAAAATATAGGACCACCCCTATATCTCAAGAAAGATTATATATTTCCTTTCTTAAATTTTTTCACTTCCAATATTCAACCAAGAAATCCTTTTTTAAAAATTTACCTGTCTTCAAGTTTTTTATGCCAGGACAATCCCGATCCCATATTATCTTTCTTACGGTCACTGTCACAAAAAATAGCTAAAATTGCTAAATGGTTGATTTTTGGCGAAAATAACGTTCAATTGACCAAATTAAGCACGTGAGATATATGTGCCGTCAGTTGTGTTGATCGTTAATACATCACCTTCATTAACGAAGAATGGAACTTGGACCACAACACCTGTTTCCATTGTAGCTGGTTTAGAACCACCAGAAGCTGTATCACCTTTGATACCTGGTTCAGTTTCAGCAACTGTTAGATCGACCGTATTTGGTAATTCAACACCTAATGTTTCAGAACCGTACATGATAACACTAACGACCATGTTTTCTTTCAAGTACTTCAATTCTTCTGTTAAGCTTTCACCTGGTAATTCTAATTGTTCATAAGTATCTGTATCCATGAAGACATAGTTATTACCATCAGCGTATAAGTATTGCATCTTCTTGCGATCGATCTGTGCTTGTTCTACTTTTTCACCCGCACGGAATGTTTTTTCTTGAACAGCACCATTACGTAAGTTTTTTAATTTAGAACGGACAAAAGCAGAACCCTTGCCTGGCTTCACATGTTGAAATTCGACCACACGCCATAATTCACCATCGACTGTGATCGTTAAGCCATTTTTAAAATCATTTACTGAAATCATATTAGTCCTCCTAAAATAATTACATAAGTCCCACTATCTCACTAGTAGCACACTTATCCAAATATAATTCATACACTTTATAATATCAAAAGAACAGCTGTAAATGCAAGTTAATCACCGCTATCTCGCTTAAATTTCATAATATTCTTGGTAAAAATCGGTCAAATTCTCATAGCCTGTTTCAGTGACTAAAATATCATCTTCCAAACGTACTCCACCCAGACCTGGTAAATAGATCCCTGGTTCGATGGTGATCACTTGTCCTGGCTGTAAAACTTCTGCGCTTGTTTTACCGATATAGGGACCTTCATGAACATTTAGCCCGATCCCATGTCCCATGCCATGTTCAAAATATTTCCCGTAACCTTTTTGGGTGATATAGTCACGTCCGATCCGATCAAGTTCTTTTCCAGTGATCCCAGGTCTGACTGCTTCGATCGTCAATTGCTTAGCTTCAGAAACGATATGATATATCTCTTCTAGTTTAGGATCGACCTTGCCTAGTACAAAGGTTCGGGTCACATCCGAAGTATAATGGTCTAAAAAATAGCCATAATCAAGAGTCACTAAATCTCCTAAGGCTAATTTTTTGTTACTTGCAACACCATGTGGTAAAGCCGAACGAGATCCTGAAGCTACGATAGTTTCAAAAGAGACTTGACTGGCCCCATTTTTTCGCATGTAATAGTCCAATTCCAAGGCTAGTTCTTGTTCTTTAAGTCCTGGTCTAGCTATCTTTAAGACATGCTCAAACCCATCTTTAGCTAAGCGACAACTTGCTTTTATCTTTTCGATCTCAGCAGTAGATTTTTGCAAACGTAATGCTTCGATCAAACCACTCAATGCAACTAGATCACACAAAGCATATTCATCTAAGCGATCATAAACTTGATAGCTTAAACTTTCCTCAAATGCTAAAGCAACGATGTTTTCACGTTCGCACAACTCTAAGGCTTGTCCAAAATAATCACGTGTGATCACAGCTTTTAACCACGGATTAGTTTGAGCTATTTGCGTCTCAAAACGTGCGTCAGTGATCAAATAGCGTTCTTGTTCTGTTACTAGTAGAACTCCTGCATCCCCTGTAAAACCACTTAAATAATAGATATTATCTGCTGAAGTCACCAAATAAGCATCTACACTAGCTTCTTGCATTTTTTGACGTAAGCGTTGACAACGTTGGTCAAATTCATTCATCATTGTTACCTTCCTTGATCCATATTTATCTCATGATAACACACCTATGTGCGCTAAAAAATCTAAATGATCTCCTTGATCTTATCAGCGATATAGTTTCCCTTGACCACCACAATGATCCGATTAGCTCGATAACTTTCGAGGCTTCGAAAATGAACTCGAACGATCATAAAACACTTGTCTGTTCCATCAACGATCGCTGTTGCTCCCTTAAAATTTTGTTTTGTACTGAGAACTAACATTGTTTGATCTTGTTCTTCAAAGTAGATTTTTTCTAATAAGTTTGGCAAATTACCGCCCCCATTTACTTTTTATCCGTATTATATTCCTTAGTAAACAAAAATTCCATCAACCATAACTTATATAATAAATTTATAATAAATTATCGTTTTTAAAAACATTCTTTCTTGTTACAGTTAATATGTTATACTGAATTTTATGTAAATTAGAAAACGAGGTCACGGATAATGAAAGAAATTACATCGGTCTCCAATCCTCAAGTCAAGGCTTGGAAAAAACTCGCCACTAAAAAAGGGCGGCAACAAAGTCAAACTTATTTGCTTGATGGTTGGCATTTAATCAAAGAAGCATTGAATTCTGATAAGCCGATCCAAAAGATCCTAGTCACACCGAGTTTCAAACATCTAGCTGACTTAGAGATCTTACCCGAGATCCAATATTTCTCGATCAGTGAATCGATCGCCAAACAACTCAGCGAAACTAAATCTCCCCAAGGAATCTTTGCTGAAGTAGCATTTGATCAAATCAAGGTCAGTCCCGCCACTGCTTCTGGAGCGTGGCTATTACTTGATGGTGTCCAAGATCCAGGAAATATCGGAACTATGGTACGGACAGCTGATGCAGCTGGCTTTTCGGGTGTTGTTTTTGGCTCTAAGACAGCTGATATGTATCAACCTAAAGTCGTCCGCTCAATGCAAGGTAGCCAATTCCATCTTCAATTAGTTACAGCCGATCTGACCACTTGGGTCCAAGCTTTCAAAGCCAAAAATTATCCTGTTTTTGGAAGCGAACTAAACAAAGACGCTCGTTCCTATCAAGAAGTTGGCCAACACCAAAATTTTGCTTTGATCATGGGCAATGAAGGTAACGGTATGAGTGCAGAACTATTACAGCAAACTTCACTCAATCTCTATATCCCGATCAAAGGCCATGCTGAATCGCTAAATGTAGCCATTGCTGCTGGGATCTTGATGTTTCAACTCATAGACTAACTAAGAGAAAATGAGGATCATATAAATAAAGAGGGACCTAGCACGATATCTAAGTCGTGCTAGGTCCCTTTCCCTATTCACTAAGTATTGCATTTGTAGCAATTTTCATTCGATAGCATTCAAATTTTGAACGATCTGTTCTGCATGGACATCGGCCTTGATCAACCTATCAGGATCAAATAAGATCCCCGCCATCTTAGCGTTATGCCCCGCTACGACATCTAATGTCCGATCACCGACCATTACAGAAACGCTGGGATCTAGTCCGTGTTTAGCGACTAAAAAATTCAACGCCTCAGGATCAGGCTTTCGTTTAAAACCATCGTCTGCCGTCGAATGATCTGTAAAATATTGCAAAAATCCATCACGTTCGAGCAATGTCAATGAACTTTTATCTCGATGGGTCAATAAAAAGTTTTGACCACCATTAGCAATGATCCGCTCCAATAACTCAAGCGCCCCTGAAAACGGCTTAGCGTAAACTTGATATTTTTCTTCTAAATTCCGATAATCAGCATGCAATTTAGCCTCATCTAACTGTGATGTCGTGTATCGCCGATAAGCTTCACGAACGGAAACCTCACGCATCACTTGATAAACTTCACTTGCCGATAATTCTATCCCTTGAAGTGCAAAAGCTTCAACAAAGGCTTTGACCATGCCAGGATACGTATCATAGAGCGTTCCATCAAAATCAAAAAAATAATTCTGATACATATTATGACCTCACTATTTAATTCTCTGTATCAAAGATGATCGTTACGGGACCATCATTTATCAAACTCACTTGCATATCTGCCCCAAATTCCCCAGTCTGAACTTCAAGCCCTAAAGCTTGTAGCTTTTTGTTGAATTCAGCATAATTAGCCGCTGCCTTAGCTGGTTCTTGAGCCTTAGTAAAACTCGGTCGATTTCCCTTCTTAGTATCGGCATAAAGAGTGAATTGTGAGATCGACAAAATTTTCCCTGCGATCTGTTGAACACTCAGATTCATTTTACCTTCTTCGTCGCTAAAGATCCGACAGTTAGCGATCTTTTTAACTAAATGATCGATCTGCTCACTACCATCACCAGCTTGAAAACCAACTAATAACATCAGACCTTGGTCGATCTGCCCAACCGTTTGATCTGCGATCGCCACACTGGCTTTTTTTACTCGTTGTAATACTACACGCACTTTTTTTACCTCGCTTAATGGATCGTTCGTTTTACTACATAGACATCAGGGACTCGCTTGATATTATCGATAACTCGTTGCAAATGCACCTTATCTCGGATCCCTACCGTCACATCGATCGTCGCCATCTTATTATGGTCGATCCGACCATTGATCGAATTGAGCTGTTTTGTCGTATTGTTGATCGCCTGTAAAACATCATTCAACAGACCAGAACGATTATACCCTTGGATCTCAAGATCGGTATTATAGTGCGTCCGGTCATCGGAAACGACATTCCAACTTACATCGATCAAACGCGTGCCACTTTGTTCAGCATTCTTTACATTAGGGCAATCAGTCCGGTGGACCGAGACCCCACGCCCTTTGGTGATATAACCAACGATCTCATCACCAGGGATCGGATTGCAACAATGGCTCAAGCGGACCAATAGATTATCGATCCCTTCGATCAAGACACTTTCATCATGCTTATTCTTACTATTAGCATTATTATTTTTGATCCCCTTATGATCTTCAAGAAGATCTTTTTCTTGTTGTTTTTTACGTTGTAATTCTTTTTGCTCACGAATATCTTGCGTCAAAATATTAATGATCCCAGCCGGTTGTAATTCACCAAAACCAAGCGCTGCATACATATCATCGCTCGTGGAAATATGACGCTTAGCCAAGACCCGCTCAATATTTTTAGTATTTAAAACATCGTGTACATTATACCCTTCTTCGATCAGTGCTTCTTCTAAGATGTCTTTACCACGGTCGATATTTTGGATCCGATCTTGTTGTTTAAAGAAACGTTTGACTTTATTACGCGCCTTATTGGTATGCACCAGATCTAACCAATCCCGACTAGGACCAGCGGAATTTTGTGAAGTTAAAATATCAACGATATCACCATTTTTGACCTGATAATCCAGCGGAACGATCTTACCATTGACTTTAGCTCCTGTCGTATGGTTTCCGATCTCAGTATGGATCGTATAAGCCATATCCAGTGGCCCAGCTCCCTTAGGCAATTCAAAAACATCCCCTTTAGGCGTAAAGACATAGACCCGGTCACTAAAGAGATCGCCCTTGACACTTTCCATGAAGTCATTAGCATCACTGGATTCATTTTGTAATTCAATGATCTCTTTGAACAAGTTGAGTTTTTCACCCGTCGTCGTTTCTTTGACGCCATCTGTCTTCCCCTCCTTGTAAGCCCAGTGAGCAGCGATACCATATTCAGCCACACGATGCATCTCTTCAGTTCTGATCTGCACCTCAAATGGTGTCCCGTTTGGCCCGATCAAAGTCGTATGCAATGATTGGTACATATTGGCTTTAGGCATCGCAATATAATCTTTAAAACGTCCCGGCATTGGGGTCCACTTTGTATGGATCGCACCTAATACAGCATAACAATCCTTGATCGATTTAACGATCACACGGATCGCGAGCAAGTCATATATCTGACTGAATTGTTTGTGCTGATCACGCATCTTACGATAGATCGAGTAAATATGCTTTGGGCGCCCGTAGATCTCACAATCTTTAAGCTTAAGATCCACGATCGCACCTTTGATCTCATCGATCGCTTCATTGATGTATTGCAAACGCTCATCACGTCTTGAATTCATCAAATGTACGATGCGATAGTATTGTTGGGGGTTCAAGTACCTTAATGAGGTATCCTCTAATTCCCATTTGATCGTACTGATACCTAAACGATCAGCTAACGGTGCATAGATCTCAAGCGTTTCATTTGCAATTCGGCGTTGTTTGTCTGGACGCAAATGTTTTAAAGTACGCATATTATGCAGACGGTCAGCTAACTTCACGATGATGACCCGTAAGTCTTTTGACATCGCCAAGAGTAGTTTACGGTGATTTTCAGCTAGTTGTTCTCGGTGTGACTTGTAGCGGATCTTGCTCAATTTTGTGACCCCGTCTACGATCACTTCAATATCTTTGCCAAAGAGCTCACCAATATCAGCTAAAATAACGGGGGTATCCTCGACTACATCATGCAAAAAGCCCGCACTTACCGTTTCAGGATCCATTTTTAATTCAGCTAAGATCGCAGCCACTTGGATCGGGTGGACGATATATGGTTCCCCTGACTTACGAAATTGTTCACGGTGAACGTAGGTAGCAAAATCACAGGCTTTTTGTACGATCGCCACATGTTCTGCATTCATGTATTCACTACACTTATTGATCACATCTTCTGCACTCCAAATTACGTTCTTTTCCATCTCATCACCGTCGCCACTAAAGACAGTAGCGCTTCCTTTCTCACCAATCTACCAAATTCATTTGAATGCACGATAGGCACTTTTCACTACTGCAAAAAGTGCCTATTGCTGTTGTAAAATTTTATTTGCGTACAGCACCATAGGCAAAGCCTGTCAACATCAGATAAACTACGGCACAATAGATCGCATGGCTATCAAAAAAGAAATCACAACCGATCAAGTAAATAACTGGGAAAAATAGCACTAACCAAAACTTATCAGCATGTTTACCTGCATAAAATCCAATTGCGATCGCATAAACTACATTGACACCAAATAAGATCACACCCGTTTTCGTGATCTCATCAACATTTAAAACAGTAAAAATGATCGGGATCACGAAACTAAACAGTGTGGCAAAAGCCCAATACGAAATTACTTTTTGGGGTGATACTTTACTTAATTGCATTCTCATTACCTGTTTCTAAAATTAATTAATTTTATTTTACCGTAAAATCACATTTTAGTATAGAAGAAACTCTGCTACAGGCTATTTTACCAATTCTAACGCATACGAAAGCGTCGCTAGCAGATATAGTGGCGCTGTTTCAGCCCGCATGATCCGTGGTCCTAATCCCGCTTGAACAAAGCCTTTTTGAGTCAAAAGTTCGATCTCATTTGTTGATAGACCACCTTCTGGGCCAAAAACTGCCGTCAGATGTGGCACTTGGCGTGTAGTGAGTTGTTCAATAACTTTGACCAAATTAGCTTTTTCCCCTTGTTTAGCTGCTTCTTCATAGGCCACGATACCTAGCTCATCTGAAGCTAGTTTTAATTCTTTCAAGCTGCTGCAGTAACTGATCGTCGGGATCGTGGTGCGATGTGACTGTTCGGCCGCTGCTAAAGCGATCTTTTCTAACCGCGCGATCTTTTTAGCTTGCTTTTTATCATCCCACTTGGCGACCGAAAAATCGCCCTTGAAAAAGATAAATTTATCAGCTCCCAATTCCGTTCCCTTTTGAACGATCAATTCCGCTTTATCTCCCTTAGAAAGTCCACAAGCGATCGTTGTTACAACTGGCAATTCAGTTTGATGACTAAAAGTTTCAACGACCTTAGCTCGCGCCTGTTGTTTATCGACTGCTGTCACTTCCATTATCTGAACTTGCTTATCTGGAGTCACCAACTCAAATTTATCTCCAACACGCATCCGCATTACTGTGATCGCATGCTTATAGAGGTCTTTTGGTAAAATAAATTGCTCATTGGCTAACATTTCATTATAAAAATAACGTTGCATTTTTTAGACCTCATCTGTAGTTGGCATATGGGCGATGATCGAATACCAATCTTTTATATTTAAAACTTGATCGATCATAAAGCCCTTTGCTTCAAGCTCACTGACGATCAAGTCTTTTTTATCAACAATGATCCCAGAAGTGATAAAGATCCCGCCTGGCTTTAAGCACTCATACGCTTGGGGGATCAATGGTACGATGATCTCAGCTAAGATATTAGCCGTGATCAACTCAACTTTTGTCTTGATCCCCGCCAACAGATCATTAGCCCCCACTGTGATCGCATCTTGCATATCATTTAACGCCAAATTTTCTTCAGCTGCTTTGACCGCTTCAGCATCAACATCATAAGCAGCGATCTGATCGACTCCAAAATACTTAGCTGCAATACTCAAGACACCTGAGCCAGTTCCTACATCTATCATAGTTTCGCCACCACGCACAACTGTCTCTAATGCTTGTAACGCCAATTTAGTCGTTGGATGTGTCCCCGTTCCAAAAGCACGACCGGGATCAAGTTTGATAACTTTTTCATCAGTCATTTCCGGAGTATAATTTTCCCAACTTGGTACGATCGTCAAATAGCGCGTTAAGCGGACCGGATGATAGTATTTTTTCCAAACATCCGCCCAAGAATCATCATCTAGTTCAGCTAATTTGACAGTTCCCTTTCCTGGATCTAAGCCAAATTCTCGTAATTGTGCGATTTTTTGTTCTAATTCAGGGAGTAGCTCTACTAAGCCAGCTTGTGCTTGAAAATATGTAGCTAATTCAACTTGACTAAGATCGGAATCATCGATCTCAACGCCACCAGCACCATTTTCCATCAAAAGATTTATTACAGCTTCACTCGCCTCATTTGTTGTCGTTACAGTTAATTTGATCCAATCCAAAATAAATTCATCCTTTGCTTAAAATTTAGGGTACGGCAAATTTTCAGTAACCGTATTCTCATTTGCATCCTGCACAAATCTTTCAAATTCACTCATCGACCATGTCAGTTCGAATAATTCCTTGTCACTGTCATTTAAAAAGTCAAGTAGATCCGAACGTCCATTATCTAACACGATCTGTAAATAACTAAAAAATGCTTTGCCGCGCGCTAACGTCCAACCTTTTTTACCAGCATAGCTCAAACACGCTAAATACGCTTCTGATTCGACTTGTGCTACATTTTTCTCATCATAAAATAAAATACTGTCACTAAATGAGATGATCGGTTCATCCGAACTTACTCCTTTTGCATCAGTGATGACTTGACTAGTAGAGTTTTCAGCATAAAAGGTCAGTTCCATCTCAAATGTTTTGGCACGCTTATTCCAAAAAAGTTCGATCTTACCATCAAAATCTAAGCTATCTATATTGCTTTCTAAAAAAGTCAAAAGATCTGTTTTTGCCATCCAATCAATCCTGTCTGTGTATAGTTACACTAATATAGTAACCTCTAGGCGGGATAGAAAACAAGTTTAATTCGATAATCTTTTGTTTTTAGATGATTTAACGTATATTTTATCGTTTTTAGCAATATTTTATTAATTTTTTACACTCAATTAAGCACAAAAGCCATAATTTCTGATAAACTAAGAGTGTGAATTACTAACTTTAGGAGATGATCTACTTGGCAAAATACAAAATGATTCTTGATCTTGATACTGGGATCGACGATGCATTAGCCATCGCTTATGCTTTAGCCTCAGAAGAATGCGATCTGATCGGGATCGTGGGTTCATATGGTAACATTCTAGTCGAAGATGGGGTCCAAAATAGTTTAGATTTACTTGAACTGTTAGGACGTCCCGACATTCCAGTTTTCACTGGACTTCCACACGCTTCTACTAAGGATAGCTTTGAAGTTATGCCGATCAGTGCCCAGATCCACGGTAAAAACGGTATTGGCGAAGTCAAACTAAAAAAAGCTGACCGCAAACCTGAAACGATGTCTGGGGTCGATTTCTTCATCGAAGCTGCTCACAAATATGGCAAAGATCTCGTGATCGTTCCAACTGGTCCTTTAACAAACTTAGCTGCAGCTTTGGAAAAAGACCCACAGATCGCTAAACTTGTAGGTAAAGTTACCTTAATGGGTGGAGCTTTGACTGTTCCTGGGAATGTCAATCCCGTAACCGAAGCTAACATTAATCAAGATCCTGAAGCAGCTGATAAAGTCTTTCGCAGTGAATTCCCATTGACGATGATCGGTTTAGACGTTACGACTCGAACACTCTTGACTACAAAAGAAACTCAAAAGTGGCGTGACTTGAAGACTTTAGCTGGTGAAAAATACGCTGATCTAACAGATTACTATATCGATGCTTACAAAGTTACAAGTCCTCATTTAGGTGGTTGTGCTTTACATGATCCATTAGCTGTAGCAGCAGCGATCGAGCCTTCGTTAGTAACAACACTTGATCTAAATATGAAAGTCGATACTAAAGGTCCTTATGCTGGACGCACGATCGGTGATGAAACTCGGATCAACGAACCAGCTTTATCGACTAAAGCAGCCGTCAACGTCGATAAGGATCGTTTTGTCGATCTATTTATGGAACGTTTGACAACACTATTTAGCAAAAATTAGGAAGATGAGGCTTAAGCAATGAATATTCTTGGGATCTCCCTTTATATCTTTTGGCTTTTGCTGGTCATCTTAAAATTTAGTTCTTTACCGCATGACCGCCGTTTTTCTTACCAACAAGCTTTCTTTGGTACTTTGTACTGGTATAAAAACTTTAGAAATTTACTGTTGCTCTGTGCTTTGATGGTTTTATTTATTTTTGCGCCACTAAAATTGATCTACTTTCTATTTTTTATTACCGCCTGCCTAATATTTCTTATGACAGCGCGCAATTTTTGGTTTCGGATCGGCAACGCTTGGACCAGTATCTTTCTTTGTTTAGCTTGTATCTTTATCGGGATCGGCACTGGACTATTTGTTTTCAAAACTTAAATATCCTGAGGCTGTGACATAAGTTTCTATTAAAACGGTCGTAAATGGGCTTTAAAAATTGTTCATTTACGACCGTTTTTGTACTATAAATAAAAAAGACACTAGCCCCTGCATTTATAACATAAATCAATTCAGTTTGAACATGGCGACCTCCTATGAAGCTTAAAAAATAAGATCAAATCTATTTTCGGTAATTTGAAGGCTTATTTGGGGTTTACTCGATTTACCGTATGAAGTAAAAAAAGGTAAATCGTCAAATGAGAATAGTATTAATGGCATTGAACATGTGGAAAATGTCCACTGATAGTCCAAAAATATCACCAAATAATAAATAAAAACAAAAAGAAGACCATCCGAATTTTTGAAAAACTCGGATGGCCTTCTTATATAGAAACTTATGTCACAGCTTCTTTCTTAGATCAATTTATTTAACTTCGATGATCTTAACTTGCATTTCACCGCCAGGAGTTTCAACACTCACTGTCTCTCCCACTTTATGTCCAACTAAACTTTGTGCGATCGGTGATTCATTTGAGATCTTACCAGCAAATGGGTCAGCCTCAGCAGCACCTACGATCTGGTAAGTTTCTGGTTCATCGTCCTCTTCTTGGAAGACCACCGTTTTACCGATCGCAACTTCGTCAGCAGCGATCGAGCCATTATCAATGATCTCAGCATGATTCAACATGTTTTCTACTTCTTTGATCCGACCTTCAAGCATTGATTGTTCATTCTTCGCAGCTTCGTATTCGGAGTTTTCGGATAGATCTCCAAAGGAACGAGCGATCTTGATCCGTTCGATGATCTCTGCTCGCTTAGTTGTCCGGAGTTCTTCTAATTCAACTTCAAGTTTTTCTTTACCTTCCAATGTCATTGGAAATGTTTTTTCTTCAGCCATTTTTACACCTCATTAATATCATTAACTGCGTGGTCCATTATACCACAATTAGCCTTCGTTTTTACGAATGATGTCACGAACTTTTGTGACCAAAAGATCGATCGCAACTTGATTTTCGCCACCTTCAGGCACAATAATGTCAGCATAACGCTTTGAAGGTTCAATAAATTGATGATACATTGGCTTAACTGTCTCAAGATATTGATCGATCACTGATTGCAATGTTCGACCGCGTTCTTCAATATCACGTTGGATACGACGAATGATCCGAATATCGTCATCAGTGTCCACGAAGATCTTGATATCCATCAGATCACGCAAGCGTGCGTCATTTAGCGTCAAAATACCTTCCACAATGATAACTTCTCGTGGTTCTTGAACTACAACTTCCTTGCTCCGTGTATGAGCAGCGTAATCGTAAACTGGGATCTCGATCGTCTTCCAGTTTAGTAGATCTTCAAGCTGTTCGATCAAGAGATCTGTATCAAAAGCATTTGGATGGTCATAGTTGACTTTAGTACGTTCTTCAAATGGAACATCATCTTGACTCTTGTAATATGAATCTTCTTGGAGCATCATCAAGGAATGACCATGAAGTTGATCAAAGATCGCACGGGAAACAGAGGTCTTCCCACTACCTGATCCTCCAGTTACACCGATAATAATTGGACGTGGACGCTTCTTTGCTTCTGACATTAATAAATACCTACCTTAAATTAATTATTGATTATCTTTTTCGAGTTTTTTGGTCAATGCTTGATGTTCTTCATAAGTCTTGGAGAAATAGACCTTACCTGTCTTCATATTTGCGATGAAATAAAGATAACCTTTATCCTTATCGACTGGATCTAAGACAGCTTTTACCGATGCAATACTTGGATTATTGAACGGTCCAGGTCCCATACCTTCATTTTGATATAGGTTGTATGGAGAATCGACTTCAAGATCTTTATATGTCACATTTTGCTTATGTTTACCTAAAGCATAAAGAACTGAAATATCCGATTGGATCTTCATGTTCTTTTCTAAGCGATTTTCAAACACACCTGCGATCTTATAACGATCCTTTGCAGTCACACCTTCACGTTCAACTAAGGAAGCTAAAGTCAAAGCTTGTTGAACTGTGTAGTGACGTTCGGAGATCTTACTGTAGTATGGTGACAACATTTCATTGGTCTTAGCTACCATTTGTTCGACCAATTGCTTTAATGTCGTATCATCTTGAACCGAATAAGTAGCTGGATATAAGTATCCTTCTAAACGATAACGAACATCTTTAGCTTCGAGTGCTGATGTTAATAACTCTGGATACTTGTTCTTTAACTCATTTAAGAAATTTTCGTCGTTGACTAATGCCAAAAAGTCCTTCTTACTAAACTTAGTCGTATTTTGGATCTCAGTTCCGATCTCATCGATCGTCACCCCTTCTTTTACAAGAACTTTTCCTGAGTCAAGTGATTCACTAGCACCACCTTTTTGTAAAGCCTTTGAGATCTGTTCAAGTGTCATTGATGGTTTTAGTTCATAATACCCTGCCTTAAAATTACCTAGTTTATTAGTCTTAACGTAGTAATCAAAGACAAAGCCACTCTTGATGACCTTTTTTTCCTCTAAAATAGCACCGATCTGCTTGTTGTTACTTCCAACAGGGATCTTGACTTCGATACGTTGATTCGAGTTTTTGTCAAGTGGTTGCAAAGCCGTCTTAACGTAATGATAGCCAAATGCTCCGACTAATACGATCAAAACTGCAATCACTAAAATAACACCGATGATGATTTTTTTAGCAACCGATTTCTTTGCTTTTTCTTTACCCAAAGTAATCACCCTTACTACACTAATGTGAACAAATATATTATTTATATTTGTGAAAGAATCATAGTTTTTCCTTTCCTGCGTTTTAAGCCCCTAGCTAAATTGCTATGTATAAAGATCATACACTGGATCTACCAATTCTTATGAGATCCTTAGCCCCACATTGTGCTCTTTCTGACTACGATCTCCTTGACCCATGGCTCTATTTTATCTAAGCCATTCCCGTGTAAACTCTATCTCTACCATTATATAAGCGTGGTTGTCTAATTGCAATATTGTATCATGGTTAATTTCTAAAAAAAGAAGCCCATATGAGCTCCTTTAATTTTATTTCTAGCGAATGTCGGCTTCAAATTCCTCGACCAGCTTAGCTTGTACCTTTTCAAAAGCTTTTGTAACTGCTTCATCTTGTAAAGTTGCATTTGGATCAGAGTAGACCAAAGTGTAAGCCAATGATTTAAAGCCAGTCATAATGTGTTCACCTTGATATACATCGAACAGCTTGATGTCTTTTAAGAAAGCACCACCGTTTTTACGAATGCAATCTTCGATCTGTTGATTTGTCACATCAGTCGAAACTGCCAAAGCGATATCACGTGTGATCGATGGATATTTTGAAACTGGTGTGTAAAGTTTAGCTTCTTTTGGCAACTCGATAACTTTTTGTAGATCGAGCTCAAAAACATAAACTCGTTGTTTTAATTTATATTCTTTAGCTGTATTAGGATGAACTTCACCGATAAAACCTAAGTAATTTTCCCCTGCATAGATCGCAGCGGTTCGACCAGGATGCATATCTGGCATAGCAACGGCTCGATAAGATTCGTTAGTCACACCTAATTCATGTAACAAGTTAGCTACGATCCCTTTTAGATAGAAGAAATCAACTTCTTGTTTTGTAGTATTCCAGTTAGCATCACTGACTAAACCTGTCAGTGCCCCAGCGATATGTTCAACTTCACGTGGACGTATTTGATCTTCATCTCTAAAGAAGACACGTCCTTGCTCATATAACGCAACATCGTTAACTTTACGCGCTGCATTATAGGCTAGATCATCTAAAAGACCTGAGATCAAGTTCATTCGAACCGTTGTATGTTCACTGCTCATTGGAAAATCTAAATTAGTCGGCAAAGCTTCTTCCAAGGCAAACCGTTTGGCCTTTTCTTCAGTTGTCAATCCATATGAAATAGCTTGATCTAAGCCAGTCGCTTCTAACGTCTGGCGTGCTTGCCGGATCAATTTTTGAGCTGGTGTGTAACTACCTGGTGTCGTTTGCCCTGCTGGGAGCGTTGTTGGTAAATTATCATAGCCATAGATCCGAGCTACTTCTTCAACTAGGTCAGCTTCGATCGCAATATCCCAGCGTCTTGTTGGTACATATACTGTCAAATCATCAGCTACGACTGTCGTTTCAAAACCCAAGCGATCAAAAATAGCTTGGATCTGTTCCACCGTCAATTCTGTGCCTAAAACTTTATTGATATGCGAAGCGGAGGTCTTGATCTTTGTCGGAGTAGTTTCTGGTTCATTGACACTAGCTACACCCTTGACCACTTGACCTTCACCTAATTCAGCGATCATTGCAGCAGCAGCATCTAAAGCTTCACGGACAGCTGATACATCAACACCACGCTCAAAGCGCATTGAAGCTTCTGAGTGTAAGTTTTCCCGCCGTGAAGTTTTTCTGATCCGATGACCATTGAAGACAGCCGCTTCTAAAGCAACCGTGGTCGTTTCATCACTGATCTCTGTATCTAAGCCCCCCATTGTTCCGGCTAAAGCAACTGGTACATCATTGGCTGTGATCACGATGTCATTTAGTTGTAATTTACGTTCTTCACCATCAAGGGTAACTAGCACTTCGCCTTCTTTAGCTAAACGCACAACGACTTGCTTAGATCCCAATTTATCAAAATCAAAAGCATGCAGCGGTTGACCATAATCAAGCAAGATATAGTTTGTCACGTCAACGATATTATTCAACGGGCGAATGCCCGCATTCCAAAGACGAATTTGCAACCACATTGGGCTTTCTTTGACTTTGACATCTTTTATGACCCGCATCATATATGGTTTAGCTAATTCTTCAGGTGCACTGACCGTAACATGATCAGCGATCTCATCTGTGGTTGATTCAACAATATGTGGAACCGGTAAAGTCACTTCACGATCATAGATGGCTGCGATCTCATGGGCAGCTCCACGCATACTTAAAAGGTCACCACGATTTGGAGTGATATCAAGATCGATCACCGTTTCATCCATCCCTAAATAACCAAAAACAGGTTCACCTGGTTTAGCATCTTCAGGTAAAACATAGATCCCGTCAGCAAATTCTTTAGGGACCACGCTTTCAGGAAAACCTAATTCTTGTAAAGCACAGATCATTCCTTCAGAAACTTCGCCCCGCATCTTACCGCGTTTGATCTTCACATTACCAGCGATCCGTGAATTTGGTAAAGCCACGATGACTTTTTGCCCCGCCTTGATATTAGGAGCACCACACACGATCTGCGATGGTTCTTCTTCCCCAACATCTACTTGGCAAATATGCAAGTGGTCAGAATTTGGATGATCTTTAACATCCAAAGTGTAACCTACAACGATCTTCTTTAGTCCATCTTCAAGTTTACCTGTACTAGCAACTTCGACCGCTGTTCTTTCGATTTTTTCAGCCAGTGCTAACGGTTCAAGGTCAGCGACAGGCACATATTCATTTAACCATTTTGTTGAAACTTTCATGAATCAGTTATCCTTTCTGTGCGAATTGTTGTAAGAATCGAACATCATTTAGATAAAATTCGCGAATATCATCGACACCGTATTTGAGCATAGCAAAGCGATCAGGACCAAGCCCAAAGGCAAAACCACCATAAACTTCTGGATCGACACCAGCCATCTTCAAAACATTAGGATGGACCATACCAGCACCTAAAACTTCGATCCACCCTGTTTGCTTGCAAACTGAACAGCCCTTACCGCCACATTTGAAACAGGAAACATCAACTTCGACAGATGGTTCTGTAAATGGGAAGTAACTTGGGCGCAAACGGATCTCGCGTTGTTGACCAAAAACAGTCTTAGCGATCAGCTCTAACGTACCTTTTAGATCACCCATTGTAATATTTTTGTCGATGACCAGGCCTTCAACTTGGTGGAATTGATGCGAGTGAGTCGCATCGTCTGTATCACGGCGGTAGACTTTACCTGGGGAGATCATCTTTAAAGGTCCCTTGCTAAAGTCATGCACCTCCATCGTCCGTGCTTGAACAGGCGATGTTTGAGTTCTCATCAATAATTGTTTAGTAATATAAAATGTGTCTTGCATATCACGAGCAGGATGGTCTTGAGGCAAGTTCAACATTTCAAAGTTGTAATGATCTTCTTCGATCTCAGGCCCATCAACAACTTGAAAGCCCATCCCTAAGAAGAGTTTTTCGATCTCATCGATAACTTGGACTAAAACGTGTGGTGTTCCGGTCTTGACTGGAGTAGCTGGTAAAGTAACATCGATCGTTTCACTTTCTAAACGTTTAGCCAACTTCAATTCTTCTAATTCAGCGTGCTTTTCAGCGATCGCTTGAGTCAATTCATCTCTGATCGTATTAGCAAAGCTTCCGACCTTAGGACGTTCCTCAGCGCTTAGATCACGCATTCCTCGTAAAACTTCAGTAATCGAGCCTTTTTTGCCCAATAATTCTACTCTGACGTCATTGATATGTTTAGTATCTTCAGCACGCCTAATTTTTTCTAAGCCATTTTGTTTGATCTCTTCAAGTTTTTCTCTTAGATTCACACTAATCTTTCCTTTCATCCGGCTGATCCAACGTAAAAAAGCCTCATCCCTAAAAAGGGACGAGGCTTCGCGGTACCACCCTTGTTCTGTTATAAGTAAATAACAGCACTCTTTCATGATAAAACGGTCATGAACCGATCTGTTATTCATCCTCAGGAATCCCAACAGCAACTCAGGAAGTGAAATTCGGCCTTAGATCAAGCAAGCCTTCTCAGCTCCCGGCTCTTTTCTGTCTTGATCGATCAGCTTACTAATTTCCGTCTACGTCTTTAAATATTCTACAATTCAGTTTAAGCTCGTATGCATAAATAGTCAAGTAGTTATTTGCAATCTTCTTCAGAATACCACTTTTCTGACCAAACATGGATCTCTTGCATGATCGTTTTTAAAGCTGCGCCCCGGTCGGTCAACTGATAGACCGCACGTGAGCTATTGCTAGCCATCACACGTTCTACCAATCCTTCCTTCTCCAACTCCTTTAGACGTTCCACTAAAACGCGATCACTGCATTTCTCAACTTT
>NZ_CAQLEL010000130.1:0-3429 GCF_948826705.1 uncultured Ligilactobacillus sp. | reverse complement strand
CCCATCGGTCAATCTCTGGATATTTTGTAGCCTGTTCAGCCAACCTGCTAAAAAACTCTAGGTTAATATTGTGGTCCAGAGACGGTAATCTTCTATTTTCATCAAACCATTCAGCTTCTGCGGGAGTTAGCACCACCCGTTTAATGATCTCTTCATTGCTGGCCAGCTTGTACCAGCCTCTTTTATTCATCATCCCTTGCTTCACTTTATATGCCGTTCCTTCAGCATTACTTAAGGCATGTACTTCAGCTTTGTTGATCCAAAAATCTTTTTCTTCCGTCATTTTGTTAACCCTCCTAAAATTTATCTTTTCCACCTTTAGCCACCGTCTCGATCGTGACCTTGCAAATTTCATGTGGGATTTTGCGTGGCCCCTTGGTATTCATATATTCTTGCGCTTTTTCCTTGCTTTTGAATTTAGCAGCTTCCCAGTAAGTGTACGTGTAACTATATCCCCCCATATGTCCATATTTTAAATAGCCATATTTTTGATTTTTTGGATAATCAGGATAATACAGCTTAATTACGTAATACTTGATCATAATGATCACCTCACTTTAAAAAATTCTGCTGGATCGTAGTCAAGATTTTTCATAATGTCGTAAAATTGTACCTTACCTTTTGTCGTAATTCTCCGAGTATTGACATTCTTGCTTAACCCGAAGATCCGCATCTTAAAATCATTCTTGCGTGGCACAACTACTTCAACAGCTTTTTTAAATCGTCGTTGAAATAAGTTAAATCTCAACTTAGCAGCTGGATCAGCACCATAACGACCATCTAAACTAGACTTGACATCATACACATGTAAAATCCGACCGTTGCGATCGTAAATTACAAAATCAGGTTTGTACGTGATTGCAGTCATTGTCCCCGCTTTTTCAAGCACGAATCGGGGATGCACGTCAAATTCATAACCGCTATCTCTAACAAACCGCTGATAAAAATCAGCTTCTTTTTGTGAGTCAAACACGTATCCATCTAACTCCACCTTACGGCCAAAATGCGTACCAGCTTTATTCTTCATCGTCATCTTCCTTAACTTCATACCATGCTTTAGCCATGCCAGCGTATTCGATACGAGCTTCATTTAGCTTCTTCAACAAGTCTGAGGTACTTTCAAAGTTCAGCTCTTTGGCGATCTCATCAAACGAATATCCTTCTGCCATTCTGACTAATACTTTGCGTGGGTTAAAATCACTCTTTAATTCATATTTCTCAGTCAACAAGAAACTGTCGATAATATCTGCCGTGATTTCTGCTTCATGTTCGATCACTTGATCTTCGCCAACATCAAGCGATAACTGTTCATTTTGCACCGTTGTCCAAGTCCCTGATGTATCGCGTTCATAATACTCAACTGGTTCTAACGTCTCTGCGTCGACCTTTTGTGTGTAACGTGTTACAGCTGACTCGATCGTGAACCGTACAACGCCATCTAATTTCAACTTCTGCAACTCGTCTAATTGATTTAACAGACCTGATCCAGCCAGCTTTTCTGTAATCGTGATGTTTCCTTTTGCATCCACCTTGAAATTATCGATCCCTGCGTAAAATTCTAAACTCATGTTGTCTTCCTCCTAATTTTTACTTGTTGTCAAATCCTGCCCAAACCAGCAAGATAAAAATCACTAACAATGCTACAGCTGATAAAATACCGATTGCTTTAAGCACCAGCATTTTTTAATTTCTCCGCTAATTCAATACATTTTTGCTCTAATTTATTTTGGACGGCTTTAACATTTGTGATCCATTCAGCTAAACTTTTCGCATCCATTTCTTTTAATGCAGCATTTGCATAAGCCTTAAGAGCACTTGCTAACGTTGGATAGTAGTTAACATCATATGAACTTGTTTTCGCACTATCTTTGGTCCGTTTTCGTTTCAAGTTATACGTGTACGTATCGCTTTCGATCGAATACACATCATCTAATTTGATTACCATATAAACCTCCTAGCTCGTACTGAGCGCATTTTATATACTTCATGAATAATTTATCGTCTGTTGTGGTAAAGTCGCTTATTTACAACTTAATCACGCTTAAAACTCATTTCTTGGCTTTCTGCCACTCATCAGAGATCAAACCATTCTTTTCTCGATACTCTCTTAAAGTGGGACCATACCGAAACGGTTCACCAAGTTTACTTCCTGTCTTCTTTGCATCCCAGTGAATAATGCGACCTTGACTATTTTTCATTGCGCTCCCTCCGTTTGAATGTTGACAATGCTAGATCAAACATGCGTTGCTGTGTTTCTTGCTTTTCCTTATATCTCAATTCGTCTGATTTGTTTCGATAGCGTTTAAGCTCTTTATAAGCTTCTTCATAGCTCATCGTTCCAACACTAGCCGCTCTAACTAATTTACCGACGGCGTCCCACACCGCATCATGTGCTTTTTGATGTTCTAATTCGCTTGTGGGTCCAGCTTTATCTTCGATACCTTGCAGATAACTGACAGGCACACCGAAGTAATTTGCTAGCTTGATCCATGTTTCAAGTTTAGGATTTCTCTTACCTGTTTCATATTGGCTTATCGTGTTAGGAGCTAAACCAGTATTGTTAGCTAGATTTGCCAAGGTAAGACCTCTTTCTGCCCGCAGTTCTCTAATTCTGTTTCCCAACTTTCGTACGCTCCTTTGCTCGATCTAGCTTCTTTTGTCGACGACGTCGTTTATCACGACGTTTACTTCTTTTCTTTCCTGTCATTTGTTTCTCCTTTCTAAGGTATGATCCACACAATATAATCTGTATTAGCCAAGTACGTCATGTCGTCTTCTGTTACTTTTACGAACCGATTGTCACCAAAAGGCTGTTCGTCTTGTGGAATAGGCTCTAAAATGCAATTTTGAAGTAGTACGTCATCAGCAAGTTTTACAAAATTAACGTGCTTTTTATTTTCAAGATCAAATTTCATATTAACTAGCTCCTCCAATGAATCTACTGCATTTGTGATTATCTCATCGCCTTCTCGTTCATACATCATCAGTCATCATCTCCCATCCAGTATTTTGGCGGATCATCAAGATCCCAGTGCTCCATAAATGCTTTTGTTAATACATTTGGAAACTCAACTATCCAACGTGCTGAACTCATTCTTGCACGAAAACCATGAACTTTAGATCTTTGTCTCTTTTTTGGCTGGAATGTCATCTTCATAAATATCCACCTCCTTATATTTTTCAAGGGATTATTCCCACTTTATTTCTAAAAGACATCAGCTTTGATTATATTAAAAAAATGGCTCTACGTCAAGCAAAACCAATGATTTTATTTACTTTTTATTGCTTAAATTCTTTTTTAGATGGCATTTCAGCGTACAAAGGGAAAACTATAATTTGTATTTTAGATGCGTGTCTCCTTCTCCCAGCGCACCACGGAACACCACTGGTTGCACACCTGGGGCAGATCGCGGTAAGACTGCACCACAT
>NZ_CAQLEL010000129.1:0-16356 GCF_948826705.1 uncultured Ligilactobacillus sp. | reverse complement strand
TCGGGTTGTTGTCGCTTGCCTTTAAGGTAACTTTTTCTGGTAGATCTTGGTTCGCTACTAATTCATAGTTAGCTGGGGCTTCATATTTTGTAGGGAGCGTTTGATCGGTCACACCATCTAAAAGCTGACTCTTCACTTCTTTACCATTGTCATCTACATCGATATATTTGATCAATACTTCTTGAGCATTTGCTGTGTAATCGATCGTGACTGGTGAGTTTTCATCATCAGCTGTCACCGTTGCTCTCTCTACTGTAGTTTTATTTGGTGTATAACCTGGCACTACTGGCACGGTGTATGCGTCAAATTCTTGTGCTGGGCTCCACTTGTCCCAATCAATAGAACCTGTCACCCGATCCTTAGTACCAGTACGGGTAAAGGTTGCTTTTTGAGTTTCTTCTTTTTTTGTCCCATTTGGCATGTTAACTGTGATCGTCCGAGTCACTGTTTTCTTATCAGGGATCTTTTCTAGTTTATGTTTTAAATGAACTACAAAGACTTGCGGTGCATCTTCCGCATTGAAATGTGGGTCAACTACATCTGCTAATTCGTCTGAGACTAGTTCATAGTTTTTATCACGATATGCTTTGATCTTTTCAACATTACTATGTTCGATCGCTGCATCCGTCACACCTTGGATGTCTTCTTGGTCTAAGATCTTTTTCTCATCATCATCCATATATTGGACTAAAGCATGTTGTTCTAGTGGTATATACTTAACATCGATCTTTTTACCATCTTCTTCATCAGGTGTGACTGTTTTAGCAACAACTTTACCATTTTGGATCTCAGCTGGTGTTTCATCGATCTTATATCCCTTGTACGATGGTAATGCTACTTCATCAAAGTTATCATAGACCCAATCACTAGTTGGGATGATCTTATTAGTTACCCTGTCACGTATAATATTTCGCGTCAAAGTAGCTGTTTGCGACTTATTTTCATCTTTTTGTTTAGGATGGTGGATACAGATCTTACGTGTGATCTGCTTAGATTCGCTTTCCGCATTCTTACCATGAACTAATTTGACTGTAAACGTCTGTGTTTTTGAATCATCATCATCAAAATCGACCGTTGGAAATCCTTGATCGTTGACGTCATATTCATAGCCTTTATCTTTCAAAGCGTGGATCTGTTTAGCTACTTTTTCATGTGAGATCTCAGTATTGTGAACACCAGTTTCAACTGTTTCCAAATCGTTTCCTTGATCATCAGTAATATACTTGTTATCTGTCTCATCCCAATACTTGATTTGCGCAACTTGAGTATCTTTACCATAGTTGAGTACTGTATCCTGGCTTAGATCACTTGGTTGAACAACTTCATCTTTTACATGATGACCCTTGATCGTTGGAGCTACGATATCTTTGATCTTAGTTGCATCGTTAGCATCATTTTCATAGTCAACAGTCGTTAACCTGTTATCTTGGCTGTCTTTAGCAATGATCTTGCCCAACTTGTGGTAAATGATCGTTTGTGTAACATTTTTTGGTTCAGCTTTTTTGCTGCTAAAGCTTTTTGTTGTTGCATAATAACCAGCGATCACTGGGCTAGTTACTGCAGCATAGCTATCTTTACTTGGAGAAGTCTGCTTGGTAATTTTGTTTGTATGGATATCGCGCTTAGTTATCGTTGTCCAAGTGATCGTTTGTGGTTCAGCGGCTTTAAGTTCTTTGCCATTTTCATCAACAAATTTCGTCGTTAAAGTATAAGTATCGGGGGTCACCTTTGTTTCGATCCCACGATAGATATACTTGATCGATCTGCTTAGATCACTAGGAAGCTCTTGGGTCTTTACCAAAGTGTATTCGATGTTACCTTGAGGAAAGTTTTGAGGGATCGTTGGTAGGCTTGCCTTAGCAGCATCATTTGTATCATTGACATATTGTTTTTGGCCTAGATACTTGCCATTTTCATCATAAAGCTCAACGCTACCTAACTTACGATATTCATATGTGATATCGGTAGTTTGTTGGACGTATGGGTTAGAGATATGATATGTTGCTCTATCACCAGAGTATAACAAGCTTTGACCTACATTCAAGGTCCCTCCAGTCTCATTAGAACCAGTACTTTCATTGTACAATTTCTCAGCGAACCCCTGATCATCTAGAAATTCATATTGCATAGTTCCTTGGTCATCTAATTCGGTATACTTAACAATCACGCCATCATGGTAATTATTGATTAAAACAATACCCTTGTGAAATTCAGACATCGTACCTTGACTGTTTTCGGCGTATAAGAACTTACCTTCTTCCACTTTAGCATTCTTAGGAACACCCGTCGTGTAGTGTTGCCCTGTCAAACCAGTTTGTGTCTTATAGACGTTGCCGTTAGCGATCTTGGCTTTTTGTTCAACAATTTGTGGGGTATAAATACTTACTGTTGTATAACCATTACCTTCATTGCTTTCGATTCCACTATGACCACCAACAAATATCGGTAAATAGTGTTCCGTGTAATAATTATTCCAGCCAACTTGATAGGTATTAGAGTAAAAATGATCTACTGTGATCGCATTTCTGGAGCCATCGTTAATGATACGCCCTAAATTAAGTTTATTATCTCCATGATGGATAACATACTTTTTTCGCTTAACTTCTTTCTTATAATGCTTATTCAATAATGAACCGCCATCCCAGATCCGATCTGTATTATATTCATATGCATTAAAACTGCCATTGCCCTTCAAGATGACATTACCATCAGCATCTTTACCACGATCAACGGTAAAGACGATCCCACTTTCTCCATCGGTCGAAGCGATCCATTGGAAAACATATTCACTATTTTGGTAGTCGATCTTAAAATCTTCGATCAGTTTTTGCAGATTTGTCCCCTTGTATGTATATTCAGCATAGTCAGGATCAGTAACGTTAAAGCCTTCTTCTTGTTGGTTTTGAGCTTGAGTTGGTGCGGTATAAGCAACTTTACTATCAGTTAGATCAACATTTACTTGTGGCTCAGCTTGTTTTTCAACGTTAAAGGTCTGAGTTTCATCGGCTTTGCTTTCATCAGTTGGTGCAATCGTTTGTTTTTCAGCGCTAGTTGTAGGTTCACTAGTTTCTTTGGCAGTTACTGTTTGCGCTGGTGCTTGTTCTTTGACATCTTCAGTAACTTGAGACTTATCGTCAGCTACTGTTGTGGTCTCAGCTTCTTTAGCTTGAGTTTCAGTACTTGAAGTTAACTCGACTTCTTTAGTTGGTGCACTTGAACTTTCTGTTGTCGCCTCGGTCTTTAAATGATCTTTGGTCGTCGTTGTCGCTTCATCAGCTGATACTCCATTAAAACCAGCAAAAGTAAAACCGATCAAGACAGAAGCGACTCCAACACTGATCTTTCTGATCGCAAAACGTTGTTTCTTTGATTCTAATTTATGCATTAGCAATTTATTATTATTCCGTGATAACAAAACTAAAAGTAGACCTCCTCAGTTATTCAAAAGTATAAAAATAGGGGGCGTATATGATATCTATACTCCTCTACTATTTATCTATAAACATTTACTATAGTACAACTAAAGAGATTTATTTTCGGTAATTTTTTGATATAAACATATAGATTATTTTAATTTTATTTTTAAAAATAAAATTTCGTAAAACATACCTACACTCACAAATAACATTTTTGGACTTTAATACTTAAATAAGCCATACTACTCTTACTTAAATTGCATTTCAATTTAATAAAAAACTAATATTTTTTCCAAAAAATTGACTATAGTTCCACTTGCAAATGAAACCATAGCCAATAAGCTTTTTAAAGATCGTTGCAACGCATGATCGTTAGATGTAGCATAAAATCATTGTATTTATCATCAGCTAGATCACGCCCAACTGCAGTGACTGTTCGTACAGCCAATTCTTCATTTTGATCATACAGATCTGTGCTATCAACACGTAGATCTAGATCGATACTTTCTTCAATATGAATGTGTAATTCAGTCTCGTCATAATCACATTGGTAAAAACCTCGGATCGGTGGTAACGCATCCTTGCTTTGACGTTCACCTTCAAATGACACTTTTTGACTTTGAGCATCGCGTAACATCATCTTAACGTTAAAGTCTGACATCGTTGACATCTCAGCAAATACATAGTAACCACGTGGGATACTCAACTTAACTGTCTTATCGTCTTCCATCAATGCGATCTTATTCATCTTTTCACCCTCCATAAATCCAAAAATAAAATAATTATCTAAAACTTTTTAATGATTTAATTTTATCTTTTTAAGCATTTTTGGGTCAATAAAAACACTTACATTTAGCTTCGACTTAATTCAAACATAACTATTATTATAAAAACATTAAGTTATTTTTTATCCAACTTATACCATAATTAGCAAAAATTACGCCTATAGGGTAAAATGTAACTATAAATATGTAGCAAAGGCAGGTAATATTATGGTAACGATCAAACAAATCGCAGAAGAATCTGGCTTTTCACAAGCCACCGTCTCACGCCTATTAAATGAAGATCCGACCTTATCCGTTTCCCCTGCCACTAAAAATAAGATCCTCACAGTGGCAAATAAACTCGGCTATGGTAAACGCCAAAATAAATTTCTTATCTCACGTAAGATCGCACTTTTGACCAGTTTCACTGCTGAAGAAGAGCTTCAAGATGTTTATTTCAACACTCTAAAAGAACTTATCCTAGAACAAAGTAAAAATGCCAACTTAGAGATCGACATCTTTCATGATCTTGATCATTTGATAGCTAAGGGCAAAAATTACGAAGGCTTTATCGGGATCGGTGCAGATGAACTTTCCCCAGAAAAGCTAGCTAAACTCCATGAAGTCACACCGATCGGGATCTTTTTAGATATCAATCCATATCCAGATAAATTTGACTCCGTCCAACCCGACCTCTCCCAAACTATCTTAGATGCCCTCGACTTATTACAACGTGCTGGTAAAAAACGGATCGGTTTTATCGGAGGTGTCGGTTCGATCATGGGACAACACAACTATCGCCAAGACCCGCGGGCTTTTGCCTTTGAAAACTGGGCTAAGCGTTTAAATATCTTTGATGAAAGAGATTATTTCGTCGGCGGCTCATTTACAACCTCAAATGGTTATGAACTCGGCAAAAAAATCATTGCTACCTTAGGTCCCGATCTCCCAGATGCCTTTATCGTTGCTTCTGATTCCCTAGCGATCGGTGTCTTACAAGCTTTCAACGAAGCTGGGATCCGCTTGCCACATGATACTGCGATCATCAGTATCAATAACATTGAAGTCTCACAATACGTTTCGCCACCATTGACGACTTATAGCATCGACCAAAAAGAACTCTGTCAGACCGCGATCAATTTATTATGTGATGCCTTAGAGCGTCCTGACCGCGCCAAGATCCATGCTTTCGTCAATACTGAATTAGTGATCCGTAAAAGTTTTACCTTATAAACCCTAAAAAATCGCATTCTATCAAGGATGTGATTTTTATTTTACCATTTTTATGTAATTATTTTAGTAATTTAGTTTACTTATTAAGTAAAAAGTTGTATGATGATTTCTGTAAACGATTACAGATATTTTTAGCTATTTGCTTAGCTTTTAGGGGGAACGTCAATGGAAAAACATGCATCAAAATCATTTATCTCCAAGTTCTCATTTGCAATGGGCAACTTGGGGCATGCAGCTTTTTACGGCTTACTGAGCAATTGGTTCATCGTCTTTGTTACGGCGGGATTGTTCAGTGAACTAGCACCTGCGATCGCTAATAAATTGATCGCTTTGATCACCGGTCTGATCGTGGTGATCCGGATAATTGAGATCTTGATCGATCCGCTGTTAGGAAATATTGTGGATAATACTCAGACTAGATGGGGCAAATTCAAACCTTGGATCATTGCCGGTAACCTAGTCAGTGCTGTGATCTTAGTAATACTTTTTACTGGTATCTTTAACCTAGCCAATATCAATTGGATCGCCTTTGCCGTATTATTTGTGATCTTGTTTATCACTTTAGATGTCTTTTACTCATTTTCCGATGTCTCCTATTGGGGCATGGTACCAGCCTTGAGTGAAGATAGCAAAGAACGGGGCGTCTACACTGCCTTAGGAACTTTGACAGGTTCGATCGGGTGGAACGGTCTGACCGTCATCGTCGTACCCGTGGTGACCTATTTTACTTATGTTGCCACCGGAAAGCACACACAAGGTGCTCAAGGTTGGCTAGCATTTGCGGTCATCATTTCGCTTTTAGCTATCGCCTGTGCATTTATCGTTGCTTGGGGGACTGAAGAAAAAGATAATCTTATCCGTAATGCTGCTAAGCAAAAAACGACGATCAAAGATGTCTTTGTCGGTCTAGCCAAGAACGATCAGATCCTTTGGGCTAGCTTGGCATACTTTATGTTCTCCTTTGCTAACGTGGTCACAAACGGTGTCTTATACTACTTCTTCAAATTCGTCTTGGGTAAGCCAGAGACCTTTAGTTTGGCGGGCTTTATTGCGATCTTAGTCGGTTTTATGACCTCACCTTTGTATCCTGTCTTGAATAAGTTCATCCCAAGAAAGTGGCTCTTTTCCTTTGGACAATGTTGCATGATCACTTCATACCTGATCTTCATCTTTGCCCGTGAAAATATGGTCCTTTTAGTCATCGGACTCGTCTTATTCAACATTACCTTTGCCCAACTCGTAACAGTCCTTACCTTAACAGATGCGATCGAATACGGGCAGTTAAAGACGGGTGAACGTAACGAAGCAGTCGTATTAGCCGTTCGTCCGATGATAGATAAATTAACAGGCGCCTTTTCTAACGGGCTCGTCGGTTATATCGCGATCGCCGCTGGCATGACTGGTTCAGCTACTGCTGCTGATATGACCACTAAAAATATCCGAACTTTTGAAAGCATGGCCTTTTACATCCCACTTGCTTTAGCGATCTTGGCTCTGCTGATCTTTTTGACTAAGGTCAACTTGACCGAGAAAAAACACGCTGCGATCGTTGAAAAACTCAAGGATAAATTAGCTACTGGCAATGAGACTTTTGGACTTGAAGCTAAGTCCGTTCCACTAACTGTCAGTGATACAACTAATGTCTTAGCTCCAGTCACTGGTTTTGCCAATGCTTTACCAAGCAAAGCTGCACCTGATTTTGATGCAACTGGTTTTGTGATCGCTCCACTTGATACCAAAGTCTATGCTCCATTTGACGGTACAGTCCGTTTTACATTCTCCACTAAACATGTCTTAGGACTGGTTGCTGATAATGGACTAGAAGCGGTCATCCACGTGGGGATCGATACGGTCAAATTACGTGGCGAAGGTTTTGTCACACATTATACTGACGGTCAAACCGTCAAAGCTGGTGATCTGTTGTTAGAATTTGATCCAGCTGTGATCAAGGCAGCCGGACTCAGCGATAATGTGATCGTCTTTTTCACACAACCTAACCGCATCACAAATTTGAAACTTGATGTCAAACACGAAGTGACTCACGGGCAACTTCTTGCTCAGGTCACCATAAAACAAGGTTGAGCTTTCAACCACTTAAATAGGCGATCAGGACACTCACCTCGTGTCCTGATCGCCTATTTTGTCGTGCTCCCAAATGCAACCCCTAGAAAATAACGATGCCTTAAAAACGATGCAAAAAGCGCATCTTTCTTAAGACACCGTTATTTTTACGGGGCTACCCGCATTTGTCCGCACTGATCTATTTTGGAGTTTTTTTCTTTTCTACTTTTTTGCCCATTTCCATTTCATCGTTGTAACCCCAGAACCAGGTCACTAAGAAACTGATGATCAAAGCGGCTGCACTTGAGAATAAGAAGGCATAGAAACTGTTTAACTCAGTTGGATGTGCTGGGTTGAAAAATGATGGAAAACCGATCAACGAACCTGTAAATCCAAACATCGAACCGTGCATCAGACCCGTGATGAACCCACCCACAGCTGAACCGATCAAACCTGAGATAAAAACTTTACGATAGCGTAAGTTGATCCCATAGATCGCTGGTTCTGTTACCCCGCAGAAAGCAGAGATAGCAGCTGCGATCCCTAATGATTTCATATCATTTTTACGTGACTTGATCGCTACAGCTAATACAGCTGCACCTTGAGCGACCATGGTAACTGAGATGATCGCATTCAATGAACTTTCGCCACTAGCAGAGATCTGTTGTGCCACCAATGGAACAACGCCCCAGTGTAGACCAAAGATAACTAGCAATTGATAGAAACCACCAATGATCAAACCACCAGCCCAGCCAGAAGCATGCACTAACCAATTGATGAAATCAGCGATCCCGTTAGCTGCACCTTGAATGATCGGACCAGTAACAACTAAAGTGATCACAGAAACAACTAAAACAGTGATCAATGGATTAAAGATCATTTGAAGATAGTTTGGTAAAGTCTTCTTCAACCAATCCCCTAACTTCTTAGCCATCCAAGCTGCTAAGATCATCGGGAAGATCGAATATGTGTAGTTTAAGAATTGGAAGTGGAAACCACCGATCGTAAACATATCCTTAAACTCACGGCCCCAGTCGACTAACTGTGGATAGGTCAAGACGCCCCCGATCACAGCTGTTACGATCGGATCACCACCTAAACGTTTAGCTGCAGCAAAACCAACCAGAACTGGCAAGAAGTAAAAAGCAGAATCGGCGATCGCACTGACTGTGATATAAGCCGTATCCTTAACATTCAACAAACCACCTAATTGTGGCAAGGTCAATAAAGCTAATAGCCCTTTGATGATACCTGCCGCAGCGATCACACCAACTACTGGACTCATCGAACCCGTGATGACCCCGATCAAATTGCTAAAAGCACGGCTCACTGGATTTTTACCATCATCTTGTGTGGTCGTTTCAACAGTTTCTCCTTCACCTAAGCCCGGTAATTTCTTCATTACTGCATCAAAGACGTTCGTTACTTCATTTCCGATCACGACTTGGTATTGACCTGAAGCGTGCATCACGTCGATCACACCATCTGTCTCGCGTAAAACATCATCGTTGGCAAGCTTTTCATCTTTCAAATAAAAACGTAAACGAGTAATACAATGGATCAAATTATTGATATTTTCCTTGCCACCAACATTTTCGATGATGATATCAGCTAGTGCATCGTAGTCACGTTTGCCAGCTTTTTGTTTAGCTTCTTTAACATAAGCTGTTGCGACCGTTTGACCAGCCGTTGCTTCTAATTCTTCAACATCCAAACCTTCTAACTTATCAGCTGAATTCGTGATGATCACCATGATCGTGGTTTGAAGACCAGCTAAACGGATATTTTCCAAGGCCATGTTAGCGATCTCTTGCCCAGCTTGGACTTTATCTCCAGTCTTGATCTTTAATTCAAATGGTTCACCGTGTAAGCCAACGGTATCGATCCCCATGTGGATCAAGACTTCCAAGCCTTCTTTAGTCAAAATACCGATCGCATGTTTAGATTCTGCGATCATCGTGATCTCCCCAGCAACTGGGGCTACGATCTTTTCACCAGTTGGCTCAAGTCCAAATCCTTGACCCATCATCCCAGTCGAAAAGACTTCATCTTGAACTTTATCTAGTGCAATGGCTGCCCCTGTAGCAGGTGCACCTAAGACTACTTTGTTCTTAGCCATTTTATTTCCCTCCATACGTAACACTAAAAACGTTTTCACTTAACTTCACCAATAACTATACATGGTGTCTATACATGTTGTCAACATTTTTTTGTAATCATTTACAAAGCTGGTAATATAAGCATTTTTTTATTTTGCACATGTACGGACAACTATGCTACAATGAAATAGAAAATTACGTTAAGGATGTGAAGTTATGGCTTTAAAACATGAAATGATCGCTAACGACCTCGCCGAAAAGATCAAACATCAACAATTTTGTCCAGGCGATTTTTTACCTAGCGAAAAACAATTAAGTGAACTCTATGGCGCTTCACGTGAGACAACGCGTAAAGCACTCAACCATTTGACAGAATTAGGTCTGATCCAAAAGTTAAAAGGCAAAGGGTCATTAGTGCTAGATATTCAAAAGTATACCTTTCCGATCTCAGGGATCACTAGCTTTCAAGAACTGAATCAAGCTTTAGGACTTCACGCAAAAACCGAGGTCTTACGGCAAGAAAAAGTCAAAGCCCCTGAATACTTTGGTAAGACACCGATCACGGCTCAAAAAGCGATCTTTATCGAGCGCCTACGGATCATTGACGGTTCACCTGCCGTGTTAGATCAAGATTATCTCTTAGATCCACCGATCAGTGAACTACCAGCAGAGGTCGCGGCTAACTCGATCTACGCCTATTTAGAAAAAAAATTAGGCCTTGAGATCGACTATGCGACCAAGGAGATCACGGTTGAAGAAGTTCCTAAAGATATCGCAAAGTGTTTAGAACTTGGGCCAAATGAACCAGCTGTGATCGTGCGAAGTCTTTCTTACCTAAGTGACACTACTTTATTCCAGCTGACAACGTCATATCATCGTCCCGATAAATTCAAATTTATCGATTTTGCCCGCCGAAAGAAATTAAGCACTAACTAGGAGGAAGTTATGAAGACAAACCTTGGTGAAAAAGTTATCTACCAAATCTATCCAAAATCATTTTACGATTCAAATAATGATGGTTTTGGCGACTTGCGTGGGATCATCGACAAGATCTCCTATCTAGCCAAACTCAATATCGACATGATCTGGTTCAATCCATTTTATGTCTCACCCCAAAATGATAACGGCTATGATATCGCTGATTACCGCCAGATCGATCCTCGATTTGGCACGATGGCTGACTTTGAAGAACTAGTTGCCAAACTAAAAGAAGTCAAGATCGATGTTATGTTGGATATGGTCTTGAACCACTGCTCGACTGAACATGAATGGTTCAAACGTGCGCTTGCTGGTGAAGAAAAATACCAAAAATATTTCTATCTGCGTCCAGCTAAAGCAGATGGTTCTTTACCAACTAACTGGCAATCAAAATTTGGCGGTCCAGCTTGGGCTAAGTTTGGTGACACTGAGCTTTACTATTTACACCTTTATGATAAGACCCAAGCTGACCTAAATTGGCACAACCCAGACGTACGTAAAGAAGCCCAAGATATCGTAAATTACTGGCGTCAAAAAGGGGTCAAAGGCTTTAGATTCGATGTGCTAAACGTGATCGGAAAAAACGAGATCCTTGTTGATTCCACTGATCCTGTCCAAGAAAAGATGCTCTACACAGATACGCCGATCGTGCACCAATACATCAAAGAATTGAACGAAAATTCCTTCGGGCAAGACGAAACGATCATCACTGTCGGTGAAATGTCTTCCACTAATTTTGCTTCTTCGATCAAGTACTCCGATCCTAAAGAACATGAACTCTCCATGGTCTTTACCTTCCACCATTTGAAAGTCGACTACAAAGATGGTGAAAAATGGACCAAGATGCCTTTTGACTTTATGGCACTCAAAAAGCATCTAGCTGATTGGCAAACTCAGATGGATCAAGGTGGTGGTTGGAATGCACTCTTTTGGAACAATCACGATCAACCATTTGCGCTCAATCGATTTGGCGATCCTCTAAACTATCGGATCAGATCCGCCCAAATGTTAGCAGCAACGATCCATCTTTTACGTGGTACTCCATACATCTACATGGGTGAAGAACTGGGAATGATCGATCCAACTTATACAACGATCAATGACTATGTTGACGTTGAAGCTTT
This sequence comes from uncultured Ligilactobacillus sp., assembly GCF_948826705.1. Lineage (NCBI taxonomy): Bacteria > Bacillati > Bacillota > Bacilli > Lactobacillales > Lactobacillaceae > Ligilactobacillus > uncultured Ligilactobacillus sp. Next base: position 4,681 of record NZ_CAQLEL010000129.1, on the reverse strand, counting down.
GAATGCTTACGAAAGTTTATTGGCCCAAGGACATAGTGAAAAAGAAGCTTTCGCGATCGTCTTAGCTAAAGCACGCGATAATTCACGTACACCAATGCACTGGGATGATAGTGAATTTGCTGGTTTTTCCAACGTTGAGCCGTGGTTGATGCCAACTGGACAAGACAAGATCAACGTAGAAGCCGAATTAGCGAGCGGTGCGATCTTTAACTTCTATCAAAAGCTGATCGCACTCCGCAAACAAGAGCGCTTGATCTCCGAAGGTCATTTCAAATTACATCTAGCAGACGATAAACAAGTCTTTGCCTTTGAGCGTTATCTAGATGACAGCGACGACAAGTTATTAGTCTTAAACAATTTCTATGGCACAAAGACTACAGTTGCGCTAGCTGATCTAGCTGGCAAAGCAGGTAAAGTTCTCCTTTCCAATTACGACCGCGACCTAACATACTGGCCAGATACGATCACACTAAAACCATATGAAACATTAGCATTTAAAGTGTGAGGCAAGGCGGGGGGCGCCGAACACATTTCAATGTGCGCCACCGCATAAATACATTTAAATTTAGATCAAAAAACTGGTATCAAGATTTCATTTTGCACGATCTTGATACCAGTTTTAATTTTGCGAAATATTTGTCAAAGTCACAGTGCTCAAGCTTGTCAGCTGTTTTTCGTTGTAGATCCGCACTTCCCATGTCTGCAATTTTGTACCTATATGCACGGGGAGCGCCTTTGCAGATAGGGATCCACTTCTGGCTTTGCGTAAGTGTTGTGTGGTAATATTGACACCGACAGCGACCTGCCCTGACGCTAAGTTTTCATTTGCGCCAAGAGAAGCTGCTGTTTCTGCAAGGACTGCATTGATCCCGCCGTGAACTAGACCATATGGCTGTAAGAGCTTAGCTGTGATCGGCAGTTCGAGTTTCACGTAGTCTTTTTGCAAAATTATCGTCTTTATCCCTAAGTTTTCTAATAAATTCATCAGCTACACCTCGTTTAGCTAAAAAGGAGTTATTTTATGTCAAATATCAAGTGGGAAACCATCAAGCAATATTCTGAGATCTTATTTGAGCGCAATGATAAAGTTGCTAAGATCACGATCAACCGTCCAGAAAAGTTAAACGCTTTTACTCCAGTCACCGTTCAAGAAATGATCGAAGCCTTCAGCATCTGTCGGGATGACAGCACGATCGGTGTGATCATTTTGACTGGTGCTGGCGACAAAGCCTTTTCTTCTGGAGGCGATCAAAGTATCCGTGGCAACGGGGGCTATGTTGGTCCAGACAAGATCGCTCGCTTGAATGTTTTAGATCTTCAACATCTAATTCGTATTATACCAAAACCTGTGATCGCGATGGTCAAAGGTTGGTCTGTCGGCGGTGGCAATGTTTTGCAACTCGTTTGTGACTTAACGATCGCTGCTGATAATGCTCAATTTGGTCAAACTGGTCCTAAAGTCGGCAGTTTCGATGCTGGTTACGGTTCTGGCTATCTTGCTCGCGTCATCGGGCATAAGCGCGCTAAAGAAGTTTGGTTCTTAAACCACTTCTATAGTGCTAAAGAAGCTTACCAAATGAATTGGATCAACAAAGTCGTACCTCTAGCCGATATCGAAGCTGAAACTATGGCTTGGGCTCACGAATTACTTGAAAAATCTCCAACTGCACTTCGCTTTATCAAAGCAGCCATGAACGCTGATACGGATGGCCTAGCCGGCTTACAACAATTTGCTGGCGATGCCACGATGCTCTTTTACACTACTGATGAAGGCAAAGAAGGTCGTGATGCCTTTAATCAAAAGCGTAAACCAGATTTCGATCAGTTTCCAAAATTCCCTTGATGCAAACGCAAAATTGGCTCTTAAAACAAGCGAGTTTAAAACCAAATTCCCCAGCTGTCATCACTGAAGAACAAAGTCTGACCTTTACCCAATTAGCCAAACTCGCCGCTAAAAAGGCCGGTCAGATCGCCCAGGTGACCTCAAATCCCCGTGTCGGTCTTTTGGGTGATAACTCGCTAACGACCTATGTTTTAGCGCTTGCATTATTATTTTCGAAAAAAACGATCGTCTGGCTCAATTTTCGCTTATCAACTACCGAACTGTTGGCGCAGATAAACGATAGCCAGCTTGATCTGTGTTTAGTCACTGATGAGCTATGGCGGCCCGAATTTACTGAGCCCTTTTTACCCTACTCAAAGCTTGAAGTAAGCAAAGCCCCGGCTAAGAATCTCATGGCGACCGTTGATCTTGATGCGATCGCAAGTATCATGTACACCTCGGGGACCACGGGGCAAGCTAAAGGTGTCATGCAAAGTTTTGGTAATCATTTCTACTCAGCAATCGCTTCTGCTTTGAATCTTGGCTTGAGTGCTACTGATCAGTGGCTCTGTGCCTTACCACTCTTTCATATCAGCGGTTTTTCGATCCTTATGCGTGGACTTATCTATGGAATACCTGTCCGTTTGGTCAAACGCTTTGAGCCTAGTTTAGTCGAATCGATCTTAGTCAGTGAACCTGTTACGATCATTTCGGCAGTCCCATACATGCTACAGGAACTATTAAAACAGCATGTTACACCGTATAATCCCCAGTTTAGGCTTGTTCTTTTGGGGGGCAGCAGTGCACCTAAAGAGCTCCTGTTGGCAAGTAAAAAAGCTCAGATCAATGTCGTTCAATGTTACGGGATGACTGAAACTTGTTCGCAAGTCGTAGCCTTATCAAGTGAATATGCGCTTGCTAAACTAGGTTCAGTCGGCAAACCGCTTTTTACTACGCAAGTCAAGCTTGCCCCTACGACTAATGAACTACTGTTAAAAAGCCCTGCCTTGGTCAGCGGTTATCTGAATCGCCCCGAATTATTTGCTAAAAAGCTTGATTCTGGCTGGTATCATACGGGTGATGTCGCTCACTTTGATCACGATGGTTTTCTTTATATCGATGGTCGTTTAGATGAAATGTTGGTCTCAGGTGGCGAAAACATCTTTCCCCAAGAGATCGAACGATGCTACCGTAAATTACCTGAGATCTCCGAGATCATTGTCGTAAGTCGACCTGATCCCACCTGGGGCGAGGTTCCAGTAGCTTTTGTCCGTGGGCAAAAATTAGCTCAAGCTGCCCTGCGTACTTACGGTGAAAAATATTTAGCTCATTATAAGATCCCCAAAGAATTTATTTGGGTCAAAGATTTTCCTAAAACGGCTAGTGGGAAAGTCAAACGGTATTTACTGAGAGGAAGTTTTTTGAATGAATAATAAAACTACACGCAACAAAGTTTGGAATTTTTGCGTGATCTACCTAGGCTATATGTTACTTTTTGCCGACCGAACAGTCTTTAACTTAGCTTTGGCTGGGATCGGCAAAGACTTCAACATGTCCCCGGCAGCTTTAGGGGCTGCTGGAAGTGCCTTTTTCCTGGGTTATACATTGATGCAGATCCCTGGTGGCTACTTGACCGACCGTTTTGGCTCACGTGCGATCGTTATCTTTACTTTGATCTCATGGTCACTGCTGACTGGTTTTACCGGGCTAGCTTGGTCTTTTAGCGCTCTAGTCATCATTCGCTTTTTATTTGGAGTCGCGGAAGGCCCCTACCCCGCTGCCGCTTTAAAGCAAGTAGCCCAAGATCATCCCAAGAAAAAACGCGCCCAACTAACTGCCTTATTGATGTCTTCAAATTATGCAGGAGCTGCGATCGCACCCTTCATTATCGTTCAAGTCATCGCTGCTAGCGGTTGGCGTAGTGCCTTTTATTATCTCGGAGCTTTTGGGATCATCTTAGTCAGCTTATATGCTTTGAGTGACCGCAGAGCAGCTACCGATACTAAAAAATCCACTACCCATAAGATAAATTGGCGAAAACTTGATGCACGTGTCTGGTTATTTGTGATCTTAGGACTAGCGTTGAACGTGATCACGAAAGGTTTAGAAACTTGGATGCCGATCTATTTTTTGACTTCACAGCATTTGGAACTTAAAAAATTAGCTTGGCTCGTTCCACTACCAACGATCGCCGGTGGGATAGCCGCTGCGATCAGTGGTTATCTCATGGTCCATCTCTTCAAGAAAAAAGAAGTCTTGATGCTGATCACCGCCTGTGTCTTGACCTTATTATTCATGTTTGGCTTATTCAGATCCCAAAGTCTATTTTGGATCGTTTCATTTCAGATCCTGACTTATTTTGCTAAATCATTAGCTTTCACTGGGATCTTTGATTTTGCTTCACAAGTTCTCCATGATGATAGCTACGGTTCAGCGATCGGGATCATTAATTTTGGCGGACAACTCGGAGGCTTTGTCGGACCATTACTGATCGGTTGGATCGTTCAACTGACAGGTTCATATTCAGCCGCCTTTTTAGGGCTAGTGATCAGTGCGGTCATTGCCGTGATCACTAGCTTTTGTATCAAACGCGATCGATAATAAAAATGACTTGATGGAAAACACATCAAGTCATTTTTATTTAAATTGCATTTCTTCACGTAAAGCAGTATAGATCGGACGCCCCCCTAAAAGCGTATCGACCGTATAGGCGATAAATGTTACAAAGACTAATGGGAAAACTGATGCTAATGAACCCGCCATTTCAGTCAATAAGACGATCGCTGTAAATGGAGCTTTTTCGATCGCTCCAAAATAAGCCGCCATCGAGATCAAGACCAACCCCAAGACTTGACTGTG
>NZ_CAQLEL010000128.1:0-12028 GCF_948826705.1 uncultured Ligilactobacillus sp. | reverse complement strand
CCAAACGTACCAAACCCACAATATCCAAACGATCCAACAGACCCAAGCAAGGGTGGTACGACTCCAGTGCCAGAGATCCCAGGATATCGTCCAGAGGTACCAAGTGTGACACCAGACAAGCCAGGTGAAGATACACCAGTTATCTACACCCCAATTGCTAAGTACAGCTTGGTCGAAAAATTTGTTGATGAAGAAGGTAACGAATTAGTCCCTTCAGTAACCAAGGGTACAGATTACGAAGAAGGATCTGAATATGACGTAACAGGCGATGCCAAGGTGATCGACGGTTACTACTTGAAGGAAACTTCAAACACAACAGGTAAGTTTGGCAAGGGCGATATGACGGCAACATTTACGTACGCTAAGTTAGGTAAAGTTGTTCCAGTCGATCCAGATGGCAACCCGATTCCAAACGTACCAAACCCACAATATCCAAACGATCCAACAGACCCAAGCAAGGGTGGTACGACTCCAGTGCCAGAGATCCCAGGATATCGTCCAGAGGTACCAAGTGTGACACCAGACAAACCAGGTGAAGACACACCAGTTAAGTATGTACCAGTAACACCTGAAAAACACGATCAAACAGCTAAGATCATCTATGTTGATACTAAGACAGGCAAGACGATCGAGTCTGATACGGTAACAGGTAAAGCTGGTTCTAAGATCGACTACTCAACGACACCTCGGATCGATGAATTGGTCAAGAAGGGTTATGTATTAGTTGAAGATGGCTTTACAAATGCAGGCACACCAGTCTATGATGACAACGATGGTGAAGAACAAGTCTTTGTCGTTAAGCTAGACCATGGTACAGAACCTGTTGGGCCAAACAACCCACATGAACCAGGTACACCTATCAACCCAGAGGATCCAAACGGTCCAAAATGGCCTGCTAAAGACGATTACACGAAACAATATACCTCAACTGTTCACTTCGTTGATGGTGACGGTAATAAGTTACGTGATGATGATGTGCAAACATCTACATGGACACGGACATTGATCGTTGATAAGGTCACAGGTGAGGTCTTGAATCCAGGTCAACCATGGAACTCTGATATCGCTAACTATGCAACTGTCAAAGTTCCTGTGATCGAAGGGTACTATGCAGATCGAGCAATGGTCCCAGGTGAAGCAACACAACAACGCGACCTTGAAACAACGGTAACTTATAATAAGATCGGTAAGATCATTCCAGTTGATCCAAATGGAAACCCAATTCCAAATGTACCAACGCCTCAATATCACAATGATCCAACTGACCCAACGAAAGTCATCGTTACAGAAGTGCCAGATATCCCTGGTATGATCCCTGAAACAAGAAGCGTGACACCTGGTGAACCAGGCGTTGATACACCAGTTGTATATAACGTGATCGAAGAACCACAAACACCAGAAGAACCACAAGTACCACAACCAGAAGCACCAAAGACAACACCAGTAAACAACGAAACTCCAGCTCCTAAGGCTGAAGATAAGGTAACTGAATTACCACAAACTGGTGATAAGCAAGAAAATACACTAGCTGCTGTCGGAGCAACTATTATGGCTGGCTTGTTAGGTTTGATGGGCTTTACAAAGAAGAAAGATGAAAAAGATTTCTGATCTAGTAAGGTAAAAAAGAAGAGTCGATAAGGCTCTTCTTTTTTGTATATTTAAAATTTTTCTACAAAGTTAAGGCACTTTGCCGACCACGGTGTAAAGAGTAAATATTTTTAGCGAAACTCTGTGAGAATGGTTTAGGCTGTCTTCACAGAGTTTCTTGTAATATGTGTTGCGCAAGGTATTTCTTGATCCATCTAGTGGTCAGCGTATCGTGATTTTAGTATAATTAGAATATAAAAGAGTGCTCGTTGATCAAAGAAGATCTTAAAGTTGATGGGCGTGTATATTGCGATGAAGGTAATTTGGAAAGGAAAAAGAAAATGTCGGCAGAAAAGATCGTGATCGTGGGAGCAAACCACGCTGGCTTAGCGGTGGCTAGGAATTTGATAGATAGCGGAAAAAATTTTGAGATCACAATGATCGATAAGAGTGATGACCTAGGGTATCTCAGCTGTGGTACTCCATTATTATTAGGGAATGAAGTCAACTCGTATCGAAATTTTTTTTACATTAAAAATGATGAGTTACGAGAACAGATCGCAGCGCTACACACTAAAGCGCAAGTCGAATCGATCGATTTTAGAAATAAAAAGGTGATCTTTAGAGATAAACAAGGTTTGCAGGGTGTAAAGTATGATAAGCTAGTTTTAGCAACGGGAGCTTCGCAAGTTAGTTTGGGGATCAGTGGTAATGATCTTCGGGGCATATATCGGATCAAGAACTTAAACGAAGCCTTGGAAGTCAATCAACGCCTAGATCTAAGTAATGTGAAAAATGTTGCGATCATTGGGGGAGGCTACATCGGTGTTGAAGTAGCCGAAGCGATCCAAAAACGTGGTAAGCATGTAACGATCTATGATGCTAATCCCCATTTGATGTCAGCCCATTATGATGAGCAGTTTGGTCATTTGGTAGAAGAGCGTTTGCGTGAAAAAGGGATCGACCTTTGTTTGGCAGAAGAAGTTCAAAGTTATGTCGGTAAAGGTGGCAAGATCGCCCAGATCATTACTGATCAAGGCAAATATTTGACGGATATGGTCATTTTGACGATGGGCTTTTTACCAAATACGTTACTGGGACGATTTCATTTAGAGTTGTACACTAATGGAGCTTATATCGTAAATGAATATCAACAAACCTCGGATCCTGATGTTTATGCAGTCGGTGATTGTTCAACTTCATATTCGAATATTTTAAAAGAATTAGTCGTTAACTTTTCTGTCTCAGATGCGATGCGTGGAGCCTATGTAGCTGCTAAAAATATCGCAGGTGAGACTATTCCATCTAATGGAACGCAGACATCAAATGCGGTCCAAGTTTTTGGCTTGAATCTATTTTCGACGGGGATAACTGTTACTCAAGCTGAACGGTATGATATTCCATGTGAGTATGTTGATTATGAAACTTGGCAAAGACCAAAGTTCATGCTTGAAAACAATAGAATAAAGTTGCGTTTAGTGTATCATAAACAAACGCATCGCCTCTTGGGTGCTCAGATCGCAACTGAGTCAGATCAAGCTGGTACGTTACACATGCTTTCATTAGCGATCCAAAAAGAAGTTACGATAGATGAATTAAAGGTCTCTGATTTCTTCTTTTATCCGTACTTCAATCAACCAGAAAATTTTGTGCTCGAAGCGACACGCAAAATGAAAAAAGAAAGTGGTGAAAGTGATGACTGAGCAAAAAACGACAGAATTTTTAGCTGCCTTAGATGATTTTGTAGCTGATGTAACAGATCAAAACAAAGCATTAAGATTTTACACTTGTTTAGGAAATGTCAAGCTATATGTTCTTTTGGAATATGGTTATCCTAAAGTAAAAATAAATGGTGATAAAAAAGAACTTTTAGTGTATACTTCAGAACCAACTGAGCTACTAAACGCAGATGGATTGAGTACAGTAGCACTAGGTTTAGAGCGTTTAGCGCAAGAATTAAAAAATTTAGCTGCAAGTGGCTTGTTAGTTGATGAAGCAACACGCAATGTAAGTATTCCAGCGGACAATATTTTTTATGTCCAAGCTTTGCAAAAAAAAGCGACTGATTTTAAACTAAAAACGATGCCTGAACAAGCGACACTGACACTAGAAAATGTGATCAGACGTATCGTAAAGGCGATCCCAGAGGTCACTAGTGCTTGGCTTTTAGGGATCTTATTACCAGGAAAAAATGCTTATCAATACATGGTCATTTTGGAATATGATTTGACTGCAATTAATGAGGTCAAACAAACAACAGCAAAACAAATTGCTGAAAATGTCACGCCTTTGTTAGCAGATGGACAAGAGATCTTTATCGGTACGACAGAAGAATTGGCGGGGAAAAAAGCTAAACAAGAATTTGCGCCATTTTATATCAAGTTGAATTTTTAGTGAGGTGTTTAGTTACAGATGAAAAAGGTTTTAAAATATTGTTTGATCGTCGTTTTGCTGGTGGTCGGATTAGCTTTGATCTTTAACCAACAGATCAAAAATGCGCTGGTCAGTCACATGACTACTTCTGCGGTCAGCACGACTGTCGTTGAGCCACAGAAAAATTCAAAGAAAGCCAATTTTGATTTTAAAAAAATCAAGGCAGTCGATAATCAAATGGTCGTCAGTGCAGCTACTAGTGCTAAAAATAATGCGATCGGAAAAATCGCGATGCCAAGTGTTGGGTTAAAACTTCCGATCTTTGAGGGATTAAATAATGAAGACCTTGTACGAGGCGCAGGTACGATGAAGCAAGGCGAACAGATGGGGGCTGAAGGTAATTATGCTTTAGCTGGTCACCATATGAAAGACGCTAAATTGCTTTTTGGTCCACTAGCTGATGCCAAGCTTGGAGATAAGATCTACGTGACTGATGAAAAAAAAGTTTACGTTTATACGACAACGCTAAAGACAGTTGTTAATAAAAGTGAAGTTCAATATATCTATGATGAACCGGGCAAAAAGATGATAACTTTGGTCACTTGTGCTTCAGGTGAGGATGGTGAAGTCGATCGAACGATCATTCAAGGTGAACTAGCTGAAGTCTTAGATGCAACAAAGGAAAATCTTAAGTATTTCAACTGATTGACAGCAACTTACTTTACTGATAGAGTTATAATGATAAAGATCTAAGGAGTAAAAGAATGTCGAAGAAAAAAGTGGCACTTGCTTGCTCAGAATGTGGTTCACGAAACTATTCGATCACTGAAAATGTTAACCGTGCAGAACGCTTAGAAGTTAAAAAGTTTTGCAAGTACTGTGGCAAACATACGATCCATCGTGAAACCAAGTAGTTCATGGAGGCGTAATATAAGATGAAATTCATTAAAAGTGTTATCAAAACAATGAAGGATACGACTTGGTTAACAGCTAAGGAGACAAGACGTGATACGACCACAGTAGTAGTCATGTCGTTAGCATTTGCAGTCTTCTTTGGTTTAGTTGATTATGCAGCTCAAGCTGTGATCAATTTGTTAGTCTAGTTTTTAAAGGGCTGGTATTACCGGTCCTTTTTTGTTACAATTAGGTAAGGACAGGGCCTTCGAACGCATTCGGGGGTTTTTATTTTGCAGTTAAGTGATAAGCGTAATTAAGGAGAAAAATATGGCAGAATCATTTGAAAAGAAATGGTATGTATTACACACATACGCAGGTTATGAAAATAAAGTCAAAACTAACTTGGAATCACGAGCACAATCAATGGGGATGGAAGATTACATTTTCCGCGTAGTCGTTCCAGAAGAAGAAAAAGTTGAAACAACTAAGACCGGTAAAGAAAAAGTTGAAACTTTAAAAACTTTCCCAGGTTATGTGTTAGTTGAAATGGTGATGACTGATCAATCATGGTATGTTGTGCGTAATACACCGGGTGTAACAGGATTTGTTGGTTCACACGGTGCTGGTAGTAAGCCAGCTCCATTGCTTGATGAAGAGATCGATCACATTTTGAACCAACTTCAAGGTAGTGAACATCAAGCTGATTTTGACGCTGAAGTGGGCGATGCAGTGACGATCATCGATGGTGCGTTTGCAAGCATGATCGGTAAGATCACTGAGATCGATGCTGAAAAGTCAAAAGTCAAAGTTATGATCGATATGTTTGGTCGTGAAACAATGGCTGAATTGAACTTTGATCAAGTTGAACGTTTAGTTTAGGATCTAGGACTACAGTGTAATACTGTAGTCTTTTTTCAAATGAGGTGGATGCGATATGCTTAAAGATGCTAATAAATTGGTCCAGACAACAGTTCTAGCGACTGGGGGCTTAGCTTTGGGAGTGGCACTTGAGTGGTATAAATTAGCAGAACCGAGTAAAAAACGAGAAGTGACGCTACAAAATCAGATCCCGACATTATTTATTCATGGATATGCTGGGACTCGGTTGTCTTCGGGTCTGATGATCAAACGGTTTGAACACTATGGATGGGGACAAAAAAGCACGGTGATCGTAGTGAAAGCTGACGGTCGTTTAAAGATCAAGGGTGACCCTAGTATCCCTGGTGGATTTATCCAAGTATTATTTGATAAAAATCGGATGTCGATCATCCATCAAACTGACTGGTTATGGCGTTTGATGAATTATTTGAAAAATAACTATGATATCGAAAAGATAAATATCATTGCTCATTCGATGGGGGGAGTGACCGTCTTGAATTTTTTGAGCAAGTTTGGGATCTCAGATCGTGTTCCCCATGTGGAAAAAGTCGTGACTTTAGGTGTACCATTCAACGATACCGAAGTTGGCAAGGATGGTAAAGAGATCGAATATCGCCCCTTGACGCAGTACGGACCGCTTACGATGGCACCACTGTTTAGCAAGATCAAAAAGCATCGCTATATAATTTCACCTGATACGAAATTTTTGAATATTGCTGGTGATCTGGAAAATGGGACGGCTTCAGATGGCTCGGTCTCGTTAGATTCAGTCTTGAGTTTACGTTATTTGTTACCACGTCAAGTCTATTATGAAGTGATCGTGAAAGATAAAAAGGCATCGCATTCACGTCTCCATGAAAATCGCCAAGTTGATAAGATGATCGGCCAATTTTTATTTGGTAAGCAAGCCTTACAGGCATTTACGGATAAATAGATCTTGGCTCAGAAAAAATTTCAGGCAAAATATTGTTTTTTGAAAAAAAGCGTGTTATATTTTATAAGTATGCTTTTAGCATATTGAAGTGGGAGGTCAAATATGCTGACCATCCGTACCACACACGGAATAAGGAGGAATGACCCGTGGCAAAAAACGTAATCAACGTTGTTAAATTACAAATTCCTGCTGGTAAAGCAACTCCAGCTCCACCAGTAGGTCCTGCTTTAGGTCAAGCAGGTATCAACATCATGGGATTCACAAAAGAATTTAACGCTCGTACAGCTGACCAAGCTGGTATGATCATCCCAGTTGTTATCAGTGTTTATGAAGATCGTTCATTTGACTTCATTACAAAGACACCGCCTGCTGCAGTTTTACTTAAGAAAGCTGCTGGTGTAGAAAAAGGCTCCGGCGAACCTAACACAAACAAAGTTGCTACAGTTACAAAAGCACAAGTTAAGGAAATCGCTGAATCAAAAATGCAAGATCTAAACGCTGCAGACGTAGAAGCTGCTATGCGCATGATTGAAGGTACTGCACGAAGCATGGGCTTTGTTGTAGAAGACTAATTTTCTACGGCCATGCTTCTCAGACGGACACTTCTGTGAAAGCAGATCTGTCAAGTGGGAGGTATATCCGATAGACCACATTTTGCAAGGAGGAACTCACTAATGGCTAAAAAGAAAAGCAAGAAATATTTAGAAGCTGCTAAAAAAGTCGAAGCAGACAAAGCTTACACAGCTAACGAAGCAGTTGCTTTGGTTAAAGAAATCGACTTTGCAAACTTTGACGCAACAGTTGAAGTTGCATTTAACTTAAACTTAGATACAAAACAAGCAGACCAACAATTACGTGGTGCTTTAGTTTTACCAAACGGTACAGGTAAAGAACAAACAGTTGTTGTCTTTGCTAAAGGTCCTAAAGCTCAAGAAGCTAAGGATGCAGGTGCAGATGTTGTCGGTGACGATGACTTAGTTGCACGTATCCAAGATGGTTGGTTGGACTTTGACGTTGCGATCGCAACACCAGACATGATGGCACAAGTTGGTCGTTTAGGTCGTGTACTTGGACCTAAAGGCTTAATGCCAAACCCTAAGACTGGTACAGTTACAATGGATGTTGCTAAAGCTGTTTCTGACGCTAAGAGCGGTCAAGTAACATACCGTACAGACCGTGACGGTAACGTACACGTGCCAGTTGGTAAAGTATCATTTGACGAAGCTGCTTTAGTTGGCAACTTCCAAGCAATTTACGATACGATCGCTAAATTGCGTCCAGCTGCTGTTAAGGGAACATACATCAAGCATGTTTCTTTGGCATCAACATTTGGACCAAGTGTTACACTTGATACAAACTCATTATAAGAATAAGTTTGTTGCTTAAAGCCGTGGTCATTGACCATGGCTTTTTTATAGATATAGAGATAAATATATAATTTATTTTGCAAAATCACTTGACGTATATTTGATAGCGTGATAATATACTAAAGGTCAATATATGATTCTACCTAAGACTCAGGTGGCGTTTGCCTTAATATCCTGCCGAGGAGTAATGTTACGGTTATTCTCTCTGTGTCTTGGTGGACATGGAGCTTTTTTATTTTAAAGAGCTTCGACACAATGACTAGGAGGTGAATCAATTGAGTAAAGAAATTATCGCTAAAAAAGCTGCGATCGTTGAAGAAGTTGTTGAAAAGTTTGAAAAGGCAAGTTCTGTTGTCGTAGTTGACTACCGTGGTCTAACAGTTGAGGAAGTAACTAACTTACGTAAAGAATTACGTGAAGCTGGCGTTGAAATGCGTGTTATCAAGAACACATACTTGAAACGTGCTGCTGATAAGGCTGGTTACGAAGGTCTTGATGAAACATTCTCAGGTCCTACAGCTGTTGCTTTTGCTGATGAAGATGTTACAGCTCCTGCTCGTATCTTATCTAAATTCGCAGAAGATCATGAAGCTTTGGAGATCAAGGGTGGTATGATCGAAGGCAAGGTCGTTTCCTTGGAAGAGATCCACGCTCTTGCAAAATTACCAAACCGCGAAGGCATGCTTTCTATGTTGCTTTCTGTATTGCAAGCACCAGTTCGCAACTTCGCATACGCTGTCAAGGCAGTTGCCGACAGCAAAGAAGAAGATGCAGCTTAATGCGCGCATCCTGATCGCTTAATTAAAATATATAATTATTATCTATAAAATGGAGGATTTTAAAATGGCCTTAGATACAGAAAAGATCATTGCTGACTTAAAAGAAGCTAGCATTCTTGAATTAAACGACTTAGTAAAAGCTATCGAAGAAGAATTCGGTGTTTCCGCTGCTGCTCCAGTTGCAGCTGCAGGTGCTGCTGCAGGCGCTGCAGAAGAAAAGAGCGAATTTGATGTTGAATTAACAGATCCAGGTGCTGGTAAAGTTAAAGTTATCAAAGCAGTTAAGGATATCACAGGTCTTGGCTTGAAAGATGCTAAGGGCTTAGTTGATGGCGCTCCTTCCGTTATCAAAGAAGGCGTTGCTAAAGAAGAAGCTGAAGAAATCCAAGCTAAACTTGAAGAAGTTGGCGCTAAAGTTACTCTTAAATAAGAGTTTCTCAGCTGATCAAAAAGACGTATCTCTTATTTTGGAGGTACGTCTTTTTTTTGTGTATTCATTGTTCTAATAATGAACGTTTAGGCGCCCACTATAGAGAAGCTTTAAATAAGTGGGTAAGGATTTTATACATTTAGCAAGTATTTTTTGTGATGTATTTTGTGAAATATATATGCTATAATGCATTTTAAGATCATAATATTTTGAAAAGCAGGAACGTTCGTGTCAAAAGAACGTTTAGTAGCATTTACAGATGCCGTGATCGCGATCATTATGACGATCTTAGTTTTTAGATCTTGAAAAGCCATCGCCAGTTACTGTTGAAAGTATATGGGAATTAAGGACTAGTTTTTTTGCTTATGCGCTATCTTTCTTTTGGATAGGGGGCATGTGGGTAAATATGCATACAGGATGGCATGATATAAAGAAGATCTCACCAAAAGTCGTGTGGAATACGATGTTTTTACTCTTTTTCTCATCATTTTTCCCGTATGTAACAAGTTTAGTTTCGCAAAATTTCTACAATGAAGTGGCACAAGTTTTTTATGGTGTGATCATTTTAGCAGTAACAACATTTAATACATTGATGTATCGTTCGTTAGCTGAGATCCCAGAGAATAATAAAGCGATGACATTTTTTATGAACGAACGCAAGTGGATCTCATATGATATCGCCCTTAAAGTCTTAGGTTTGATTTTGAGCATATAATAATGTAGAAAAGAGGATAAAATATGGGTACTTTAGTAAAGGGTAAATGGACCCAAAAGAGTTTAGCACAATTGCAAAAAGAAGGGACAAAACTTGAAGTCGATCCAAGTTTTCGCAATTGGATCACACCAGATGGATCAGCGGGTCCAGCTGGCAAAGGTGGTTTTAAGGCTGAGAAAGGTCGGTACCATCTGTATGTCTCTTATGGTTGTCCATGGGCAAGTCGGGCGTTATTGATGCGCGATCTCAAGGGATTGCAAGACTACATCAGTTTGTCAGTTGTTGATCCCGTCTTAGGCACTGATGGATGGCAATTTAGTGATTTTCCAGGCACGATCGCTGATCCGATCTTCAACGCTAAGTCGTTGCCTGAAGTTTACGCAAAAGCTAAACCTGATTATACTGGGATCGCTAGTGTACCGGTCTTGTTTGATAAACAAACCGGTCAGATCGTCAACAATGAATCAGCGGATATCATGCGAATGTTAGAGTCAGCTTTTGATGAACTGACGGGAGATCACACTGATTATTATCCTAAGGCTTTACGCGCCCAGATCGATGAATTAAATGTTTATTGTGATTCATTTTATGCTAAGGTCAATGCGACTAAAGATGCTAAAACACAGACTGAATATGAGCAAGCAGTTGCGCAAGTGTTTACGATGCTAGATGATCTGGAACAGCGCTTGGAAGATCAAGCGTATTTGCTTGGGAATGTTCCAGTTGAGACTGACTGGAAGCTCTTTACTTTCTTAGTGCGCTTTGATGTCGTCTTTTATGGTCTATACAAATGTAACCTTAAACTTTTGAGCGCTTATCCTAATCTATGGCGCTATGTTCGTCAATTGTATAATACACCAGGGGTAGCAGATGCCGTCAACTTTGAGCATATCAAAGTTCATCATTATCGCGGACAATTAGACTTAAATCCATCGGGGATCGTACCGATAGGACCAAAGGAAGACTGGAGTTTATAACTTCAAAAAGGTCCTTCAATTGTGCCATATTCACAATGCCCACCTCTACACTATAATGATCTCCATTAAAATCATAGATGTCAAAAAAGAGGGCTTGTATCGAATTTCTAAATTGAAATTTGATACAAGTCCTCTTAACGTAATGACATCTGTTCTGTTATGGGTGGCCTTTTTTTAATGAGGCATATGGTATAATTAAGAAAGTATAAATTACGAGGGGGTTTTACAAAAATGAAGCAAACATTTCAACAGGTGAAAAGCTTCGTTGAAAAAAGAGCAACCATCCTGAAATTAATTTTTGTCCTTTCAGTATTGATCTTTGTAACTTTTGAGATCGGAAAGATCTTTCGCGAGGTCGATTGGTATCAAGTAAAACAAGGACTCGCTGATCAATCACTGTTTAGCGTTATTTTAATGCTTGGTGCGGGTATTATTGCAGTCAGTCCCATGCTGTTGTATGATTTTTCGATCGTTAAATTTTTACCGGATAAATACAGTCCGTGGTACATCTTGCGCAGTGGATGGATCACTAATACAGCGACTAATATTGCTGGTTTTGGTGGCTTTTTAGGTGCGGCTTTGCGGGCTGATTTTTATCACAAAAATGCTAGTAAAAAGCAGGTCGTCTATGCGTTATCCAAGATCGCACTATTTTTATTAGCAGGTCTATCGCTATACTGTTGGGTCTCGCTAGGTTTGATCTTTGGCTTTGATCTGGGACCACATTTAAAGGGCTATTGGCCATGGCTGATCGGTGGTGGATCGTATTTTCCGCTCCTGTTTCTAACGACTAAATTCAAGCAGGGAGATTTCTTTAAGGATCTGACTTTAAAAAGAGAACTGGTCTTGATCTTAGCTTCATTGTTAGAATGGGGTTTTGCAGCGTTATTTTTCCTCTTCATCGGTGAACAACTCGGAATACATACGAATTACGCTGCAGTTTTAGCGTTGTATTTTACAGGTTCGGTCTTAGGGATCGTCTCGATGGTGCCAGGGGGGTTAGGCTCATTTGATGTCTTCATGATGTTTGGATTATTACCATTTGGTGTTACTACGGAGCAAGCTGTGATCTGGCTGTTGTTTTTCCGTT
>NZ_CAQLEL010000127.1:0-4650 GCF_948826705.1 uncultured Ligilactobacillus sp. | reverse complement strand
TTAAGTTGATGTCTTTCAACGGATATGGCTGACCAGCATAACACTTCCTACAGAAATGTTGGGAGTGTTTTTTTACAAAAAAATAACACCTCATTACAAAAATGAGATGCTATCACCATAGTTTTTAATGCATCACCTGGGCATTTAACCTTATTGCTATATATAGACTTTGACAGTCATTGGACAACATTAGGACAACAAAATTATATTTTATTTATTGCTTGCTCGATCAATTCATCTGATTTTGCTTTATGTTCATCGATCAAATAAGCATATTTTTTAGCAGTTGTAGTCATGTCACTATGCCCCAAACGTTTGCTAATAGCATACAAGTCAATATTTTGATATAGCAAATAGGCAACATGACTATGACGTAAACTGTGAAAGTGAAAATTTGCTTTCTTGATACCTGCATCATGCATGACATTTCGTAGCGTTTTGTTGACTGCATTTGATGTTGGAATAGTTCCAAATGACGATCTAAAGAGCATTTGTTTATCATTTCCTTTAAGTTGTCCAATAATATCAAGTAATTCTTTATTTACACGTATCACACGATTTGATGATTCTGTCTTAGTATCTTTAAAGCCACCACCTTCATGATAATTCCAAGATTTATTTATTGAAATAGTTCGATTTTTAAAGTCAATATCTTGCCATGTCAAAGCTTGTATTTCTCCAAGGCGAGCACCAGTATAAATGGCAACTAAGATCATATATCTTGAAGGATAACGAGTGGATAATTTTTTCTTTAATTCTTTGGCCAAAATATTGAGTTCATGAACTGACAGATACTCAACCGAAATATCTCGCGTCTTGTCGAATATTATTTCAATATTTTGTGTGAAGTTTTTAGTGATAATGTCATCAAAGATAGCTGAGTTGACGCACGAGCGAATGATCCTATGTGTCTTTAAAACAGAGTCTTTCGCATGTGTTGAACCGTACCAATTAATAAAAGCTTGATAGTTGCTCCGAGTTATTTTTTTCAGATGAGTTGCTCCAAAAAATTCCTGAATAACATTATGAATGATTTTATAGCGATTTTGACTAATTTTAGCTAATTTATTTTTTTTATACAATGCAAACCAATCCGCAAAATAATTTGCAAAAATAACATCTTTTTTTTGAGAAATAACACCATTTCTTTCAGCTTCGATAGCTGCTGCATATAGTTTTGCCTCATTTTTTGTAGCAAAACCATTTTTTGAGACTTGATGCAATTTTCCTTGTGCATCCCTCTGGGAAATTGTTACTTTCCACCCTGTGCTAAGCTTTCTGTAACTAGCCATGACATTTTCTCCTTTTAAAATAGAATGTATGTTCTGTTATAGCTAAATTTAAACCCGCCAAAATCGACGGGTTTAAATTTAGCTAGATTAGCGAATCATCTGGGAAAATTGAAACTCTGGTGATTTCCCCTTGATTATTTATTACCAACTTGATTTCATAATTTAAATTGAGACTAGCTGAGTGGTAGATATATGTTCGATCATCTACTTTACTCTGCAACTGTGCATCGCGGCTTGTCCAATCTTGGATATATTCTAAAGCATCATCTAGGGATGCTAACGGTAAATCTTTAAAATCAAGTTTAACTGTCTTTATGATGTTGTGATCACCTGTGCTTACATATACATAATCGAATTCTTTGCTGTGATACATGGTCTCTTTGATGAAGTCACTTTTATCTATGTAACCATATTCCACATTTTTCGGAAGTTTATCTGCAAGTTCTTCTTGTGTACTTTTGACTTTAGTACTACTTGAGGTTTCAGATGATGAAGATGCTTCATGTTTAGTGCTTGAAGCATTATCAGAACTAGCTGAGCTTGAAACTTCTGAGGAAGATTCTGAGACTGATTTTTCACTTGAAGATGATTCAGGGAAATCGTATCTTTCTTTGTGGTCTGTAGCGGTACTTAGCGTTGGATTATTTTCAACATGTTGAAAATAAAAGACACTGACAGCACTAGCAACTGCAAGTAGGGTGGCAAGAGCGATGAATTTTTTGTTGCATTTCTTTGCAACTAAAATCACCAGACATAATACAAAAAGAATCAGTGCAACTATCGAAATAATTTTAAAAACATTAGCAGTATAGTAGTCCATATACATCACTTCCAGTTTTAAATTCAGCTTTTAATGTCGTCAGTATTTGGACAAACAATCAATAATTCATATTTCTTGATTTGGTGTATAACACTTTTTGTAAAACAGGGATGTACGAGCTATCTAGATCGTTATCCAAGATGAAATTAACATAATTTATCTGTGTAATATCTATATCATTCGCTGATATGTAGGCTTCTACTAATTCAGATATCATAAATTTATCAGCTTCGTATTCAAATTTTGAATGCGAAGCAATAGTGGCATTATATAGCTCAATACAATCATGATGTTGGCAAGCATGTCCCAATTCATGCAACAAAGTTTCAAACTGAGCATGCTCATCTAGTTTGCTATTAATGATGATCCAATTTAATTTTGGAAGATAAGCGCCATCTGCTTCAAGTTCGCTTGAATATTTGATGATCACATGTAAATTATCTATCAAATCTTGAACGCGTCTATACATTAACTCTCCACCTTTTACTCCTTATTTTTTAGATACGCTTCTACCATGCTACGAATAACTTCGCGATCATTTTCAGATAATGGTTTACCATCTTTGGCCATTGCTGTATCTAATATTGAATCTATTTCATCTTTCTTTTTTTCCTTTCGCCCTAACAAAAAATCCGTAGACACTCCAAAAATTTCTGCAATTTGATCTAATTCAAAACTGGAAACTTTTCTATTGCCAGTTTCTATCTTATTAAGAATAGTATTATTCATTTTCAGACGGCGTGCTAATTCCGCCTGAGACCAGTTTCTATTCTCTCTAAGCGTAATAATATTTTTTCTTAGTATTTCTTCCGCAGTAATCATAATTATCATTCTCCTTTCTGTTGCGCTTTACGCAATAATAATAACATTAATTTCTAAAAAAGAAAGGTATATTTCTAAAAAAGATATATTTTTTGTTGACATTGATAAAATCGCAATGTATTATATAAGCATAGGGTTGCGATAACAGCAATAAGAGAGGAGAATATAAATGCCACAAATTAATCTTGAGTTAATTAGTGAAATTAGAAGGGAAAAAGGTTTTTCAAATGCTGATATGGCTAAAATGTTGAGTTTAAGCGCTCCTGAAAAGTATTTTAGACGTGAAAAAGGTGAATATAATTTTAAGGCTGTTGAAATTCCTGTGTTATGCAGAGTACTTGAAATCCCAATGACAAAAATTTTTAAATAAAACATTTCGATTTTGGAAATATAGAGGTGTAGAAAATGAATGAATTAGTAGTAATGAAGAATCAACAAGCTGTGACTACTAGCTTAGTAGTTGCAGAAGCATTTAAGAAAAATCATAAAGATGTCGTGCGGGCAATTAGTAATAAATTGGGCTCAGCGCAAAATTGCGCCCAGTACAAAAATATGTTTACGCCAAGTTTTTATCAAGATGCTAGCGGTAAGCAAAACAAAATGTACTACATGAATCGAGATGGTTTCACATTTATTGCAATGGGATTTACAGGTCGTAAGGCTGACGAGTTCAAGCTTAAGTACATCCAAGCATTCAATAAGATGGAAGAATACATCAAACAGCAAAATCAGCTTCCGACATCCCCAACTGAGATGCTGAAACTAGCAATTGATTCAACGCTAGAAACGGCTGGCAAAGTTGAGGCATTAAACACTCGAATGGACGAATTTGAACAAAACGCTCCGATTGATCCGGGAGAATATAACTACTTGAGCAAGCGAATCAGCTCAGAAGTTCAAAATTACGTTGTGTCGCATCACATGATCTTGAATCAAAAGCAACGATCACAACTTTATAAAGATGTTAATCGTGGCGTTAAAGAAGTGACTGGTGTCAAGACAAGATCACAATTGCGCAAGAAAGATTTTGATGTCGTTGATCGCTACTTGATGAATTGGACACCTAGTGCAGCGACGTTGATGATCATCGAACAATTGGACAATGAAGCTAAAGGACAAGAAAGGCTATTTTAGGAGGGGATCGTTATGCAAGCGATGGATGAAACGAGTGCACAAAACTTCTTGGATAGCTATATCAAGAAGCTCGTGAAAGATGAAGTGTCTAAAAATTTGCAGAGTGATGTTGATCAAGATCTTGGAGAAACTTGGACGTTAGACGAGTTTCGCAAGAAATGTTGCTTTGGCAAGGATCGCGAATGGATAAAGTTATTTATCTTTGCGCAGTTCAAGAAAGAGATCTTGATCGGTAACAAAGGTGGTTGGCTGAAACCATCTAAAGGGCGTGGCAGTGCTTATGGTATTTATGCAGTTGAAGCTAAGAAATGGATGCAAGAAAATCGTAATCGAATTGATTGGGATGCTAAATTGCCAACATAAGGAAGTGATGAAAATTAAGTTATTAGTGTTAATTGTGATTCTGATCATTGTTGATGGGTGCTGCGAATTAGTTAAAAAGAAATGGAGGTCATAGGAATGAAACATTGTGAACATTGTGGTGAAGAAATCAAAGGGGGTTACTTGCAAATCAATTGTGAATTTTTTGATGAATATATGATTGAGTTTGATCATGGCGCATTTTGTTGTAAAGACTGCCTT
>NZ_CAQLEL010000126.1:0-3099 GCF_948826705.1 uncultured Ligilactobacillus sp. | reverse complement strand
TTAGAGACGCTATCGGGGTCAACTACTTTGGCTAATATTACACAAGAAGACTGTTTCGACAGTCTTTTTTTGTGAGCAATGTTTTTGATTGCTGATCTGTGAGAGAGTTATGATAGGATAAAGGTACTTTAATTAAGTAGAGGTGTGGCATGTGAAAAATTTAGTGATGCTTGATTTTGGATCTAATTCAACTAGGATGTCGATCACGCAAATAGCGCCCGATGGCAGTTTTAAAGAGGTGAAACGCGCTAAAGAAATGACGCGTCTAGCAGAGGGAATGGGCCAAGCTGACGAAAAAAAAGTTCTACAACCCCAAGCTATCCAAAGAACTTTAGATGCGCTATTGAAGTTTAAAAAGATGTATCGTGATCTACCTAACGTTTCTGTGCGTGGGATAGCAACTGCAGCTGTGCGAGAGGCAAAAAATCAGCATGAGTTCTTACAAAAGGTCAAAGAAGCGACCGGGATCGAAGTTGAAGTGCTCTCAGGTAATGCAGAAGCATATTACGATTACTTAGCAGTGATAAATACACTGACTGTCAAGGATTGTGTGATCTGTGATATGGGTGGAGGAAGTTTTGAACTGGTCGTCGTTAAAGATCGAAAAGCACAAAACTATGTCAGTATCCCCTATGGAGCAGTCAGTTTAACTGAGAAATTTCATGCCTCAGATCTGCTCACAGCACGTGATCTATTTTCGTTTAGTCGTTTTTTAAATTATAAGTTCAATCAGTTACCTTGGCTAAAAGAAGGTGAAAAACTGCCTCTTATTTTATTGGGAGGAGCGAATCGAACGGTAGCGCGTCAGGAGTTATTGCGCTTAGGTAAAGAAGACTTAGATCAGATCCATGGCTTGAAAATGTCGACATATATGTTTTTAGAGACTTATTTAGATTGGTTGGGAAAGGATGTTACACAAAGAAAAGCAGTTTTAGGCCCCGAAGCACAAAGGGCAGATATTATCATCGGTGGGTTGACACCGATCGCCTTTTTACTGGAATATCTTCAGATACCAGAAGTGATCTTTTCCGAAAGTGGTGTACGTGAAGGGGTTTTGTATTCAATGCTACAACATTAAAAAAGATAGCTTGTTCTTAGGATGCAAGCTATCTTTTTTGCTAATTTAAGGTCAGATCTTTGGAGAAGTATTTTTGGGAAAGATCAGCTAAGGTGTTATCTTCGCTTAGCTCTTTGAGTGCAGTTGATAAAGCTGTGTTTAGTTTAGGACGTTTGTAAGTGATAAAGCTTAATGAACTAGCTGTGATATTAGGATCAGAGATGCGCTGTAAGACTGCCTTTTTTGTTTCTTTATCCGCATTTGGGCTGGTCTTGGCTAAACTAGGGTCGTTTTTTAAGAGCTCATGATATGTGTAGTCACTCAAAATACCAGCAGCTATCTCACCTTTGGCTAAAGCATCGAGCAGTTTATTTTGATCACTATAGCTTACAGGCTGCAAAGAAAGTTCATGCAAAAGCGCTGATTGTGTTCCGGTCTGCAGGAGTCCGACCTTTTTTTTCATCAATTTTTCTAGATTTTTAGCTTTAGCATCGTGACGAGTGAAAAGAACGTTTTTAGGATATAGGAAGGCTGGAGTGCTTTGGTAACTTTGAGAGAGGTCAGCCTTATCTCCGATAAAAAAGTCGATCTCACCTGATTTTAATGCAGTTTGTAACTCTTTTTGGCTGGAATAGGCTTTGAATTTGATTTTATCTTTTGTTGTAGTTGCAAGCTTATGAGCTAACTCGATCGAAAAACCTTGTTGCTTATTTTTCTGAATAAAGCTATATGGACGATCATTTTGTATGATCCCCATATTCAATACTGTTTTTGCTGCCACGGTGGGTTGCTTAAAATTTAGGCAAAGGAGGCCTAAAAAAGTGCTCAGCAAAAGTAGGTAGAGTTTTTTTGGTCGTATCATTATGTCACCTCATATTTTTTAGAAAAACTATCAACTTTACATTTGATTATAGCAAATTATCTAAGATGAAAACATATTTAAAGTAAATGACCCAAAGACTTGATGAAGCGCATTATATATGGTAGTTTAACAGAAGAATAAGAAAATTAAGAATGTTTAATTATTTTAAATTTAATTTTTAGTCAGTTGTTAAAAAGGTGAATGCGAAAGGAAAAAAATATGTCTAGATCAAAGCGCTCTCGCTGGCAAATAAGCGAGCAAAAGCAACGTTTTGCGATCAGAAAGTTTTCTCAAGGTGTTTTTTCGGTTTTGATTGGAACGATGTTTATTTTGGGAACACCTGTGATCGCTCAGGGAGATGAGATATCTAATTTAGATGTTGGAGTAAAGAAAAAAGATCATTACCAGATACGTTATCAAAATGTGACTGAAGATAGTTTGACGCCAGAACAAAAGTCTAAGATCGTACACGATAGATTACCCAAAGATCTGGTTGGTAGTGATCAAGTATATTATTTGGTATATCGTACAGCAAAGGGAACAGCTCTACCGCAAACGGGTGAATTTACTTGGGAGCTAGATAAGTTCTTAGTAGGTTCAGGACTATTGATCGCAGCTTTAGGAATGCTTCCAAAACGAGCACGTAGGTATCGTTTTTTGACTGCGATCATTGTGACTTCAAATACAGCTAGCCTTGGAACTAGTATCGGTGCGAGTGCAAATATCAATGAATTAAGTAAAAATGACCGTACTTATTTGGTCGCAAAAGGGGAGAGCTTACCTGAAATTTCGACACAGATCCCAGGTCATGAATATGTAGGCTATCTTTTGATCAGTGATATCAAGCATTCGATACCAAGTATCTCTTCAAATGATCAGACCACAACAGAAATGGAGCTAAAAAGAACATCAGATAATGAGAAGACTACTACGAGCTTAGAAAATACTAAAGAAGCTATCGCATATGAAACAAGGTACGTAGATGATCCAGATCTAGAGCTAGGCAAGACAAAAGTCAAAGTGGCCGGTCAACCAGGTGAGCGCACGATCGTATATGAAGTAAAGCAAGATGCTACAGGCAAAGAATTGAGCCGAGAAGAAAAGAGCAATACGGTGACAAAGAGGATTGATATGAAATATTCCTTGCCTAAAGAAGCGGAATTGGATAAAATAGTCAGTA
>NZ_CAQLEL010000125.1:0-37591 GCF_948826705.1 uncultured Ligilactobacillus sp. | reverse complement strand
TTGCCGAATAGCTGTTCTAGCTGTACTCCCAGAAAATACAATGTCAATAGATTTAAGGCTAAATGCTCTAATCCGATATGAATAAACATCGGTGTGAACAAGCGCCAAAGCTCACCTTGAATGATCAAAGGGTTATATTTAGCCCCCCAAGCGATCAAGTTGACTGTATTTTGGCTCCCGCCACTTAGAGTCATTCCAATAAAAACTAAAAGATTGACAGCGATCAGTCCGTAAGTAACGATCGGTTTTTTACGAAAGCTGTTCATAACTGGTCCCCCAATTTAGTCTGGTTTATCCTATTTTAGCACAAACCACGGCTGAGGTCTTGCCTTTATGCAACCGGTTCATCAAACTTTCAAAAAAAAACAACAGGGTTTTAAACCTGTTGTTATTTTGTTTCACGATGTAAAGTAACCTTGTGATCGCGTGGACAGTACTTCTTAAGTTCAAGACGATCTGGGTTATTACGCTTGTTTTTGTTTGTCAAATATGTTTGTTCATGACATTCTGTACATTCTAATGTAATATTTACACGCATGTTCTAAACCTCCCATACATATCAGTTCCTAAAAATGCACTTGGCATCTTCAACGTTTAATATCATATCATCTTTTGGCGTCGATTACCAGTATTTTTTGGCTATTTGTTAAGGAAAATTCCTTGACAGCAAAAAAATCGACCTTAAACACGCCTGTTGCTTGCTTAAAGTCGATCAAAAATCATTTATTAAAAACCATCACTAGACTGGACCGTCTTCCAGTAAGCTTCATAGATCTGCTTGACTGTCTCAGTATTGATCTTACTGTTGGAGTCAGTAATATTAGGGAACGCAACTACAACTACGACTTGTGGATCATTAGCTGGTGCATAACTGATCGCACTTAAAGTCTCAGTCTCGATATTGTTATAAAATGTTTGCGCTGTCCCTGTCTTAGCTGCGATCTCAGGTTTCACCGAAGCCATTGAGCCCCCGGTCCGATAAGTATTAGAGCCATGAACAACGCGCCAAAGACCGGTCTTAACAACATCCCATTGATCCTTTGTGCCATCAACGACATTTAAAACATTTGGTTGCATTTCATATTTTACAGGTCCTAACGAGCCGTCCTTATTCGTCTTGCGGATCGACTTTAGGATATGCGGTTGTAAACGATAACCTCCATTAGCGATCGTTGAAGCATATTGTGCTAACTGGATCGGAGTATAGGCATCGTAGTTACCAAACGATAAGTCTAACGCATTACCGATATGTGACTGATCGGCAGCACCTTCAAACCCACTAGCTTCACCTGGAATATCGATCCCGGTTTTAACACCTAGACCGTATTGTTTAAAGTTTTGACGTAATTTATCAAAGATCGAGGTCGGTAAATTGAGCACAGCTCCCGAGGTGTACTTAAAGCCCCCTTCTAACATCGCCAATTTCATCATATACGTGTTAGACGAGACTTGTAAGGCATCAGCTGCGGTAAGACTCATGTTAGCTGCCCCTGTCTTATTGAACCAAGATGTCTTAGAAGCAGTACCAGCTAACTTGATCGGTTCTTCGAGCAAAGTATTGTTGGTCGGGGTGATGACACCATCTTTCAAAGCCCCCATGACCATCGCACCTTTAACAACAGACCCCATTACAAAAGTCTGATTGATCGTTCCAAGCGCATTTTCCGTCACTTCACCCGTTGAAAGGTCACGATTGACCCCAGCCAAAGCATAGATCCCACCAGTCTTAGGATTCATCACGACCGCATAGCCCCCTGGAATATACGGATTACTACCAGCGGCATTTTTCACATTATCCTCAACGATCTTTTGGACTTGATTTTGAAATTCTGCATTGATCGTCAATTGCAGATTGTCCCCTGGACTACCGCCATATTGTTTGACTTCTTTGATGATCTCATTATTTTGCGTTTGAACATTGATAACTTCTTTTGTTCCCTTGAGTGCATTTTCATATTGAGATTCGATGTAACTTGAACCTACACTATCATTACGAGAGTAACCCTCAGCCAATAATTTATTGATCTGATCGCTAGGAAGTCCTTGTTTTTCTGACGTCACAGTCCCAATGACACTCTTAACTGATTCACCATTAGGATAAGAGCGCGACCAACTAGTCCCGATCTTAACGCCTGGCAATAAAGATAAGTGCTCTCCAACTTCAGCCATTTCAGTATCACTGACATCACTTGTCTTAAGATAGATCGTCGATAAAGCATAAGCACCTGCCATCTTAGCATATAACACAGCTGCTTGTTTTTGTTTTTCTGACATCTTCTTGACTAAGTTGTGCTTTTTAACGTAATCCGTCTGTAACTTAGTCAATTTTTCATTATCTTGCATCGTATCAGCATTGGGAATATGCTTATTGACCGCTTCAGTGTGTTTAGGATCAGCTAAATAATAGTCGACCTTATTACGCTCGGTCAAAGTATCAGTTTCAACGCTGACATAATTAACTAAATTATTTGCGACCTTATACATCTGACTTGAAGCTACATTCAGCGGTTTAGTATATGTGATCGCACGCGAAGTATTATTGGCAACTAATAATTTTCCCGTTGAATCGTAGATCGTCCCCCGTTGCACATTTCTAGTTTCGGTCTGATTATCACTACTAGTTGCTTCTGATTCGAACTTAGGACCATGAATGATCTGTAGATAAGCTAATTGTCCGATCAAGGCTGCAAAAAGTAAAAAAACGATCAAAAAAAGAAAATTTAATCTAAATGGTATTTGCGAACGCTTTTGCTTATTTTGCGCATTCGCCTTTCTTAAGAATCTCACCACAATTCTCCTCTACTAATATTATTAACACTACGAATTATCCTAGCACAAATTAACTAAAATCGGTACCTTAGACACTACCTTTATATTATATACGATATACGAGCGTTTAAATACTAATTTTTTTAAAAGACCAATTAAAACAAGCACTATTCGAAATCCTTTTCTCGTTGTGGTATCCTATAAGCTGATAATATTCAAAAATTTGAAAGGATCACGCTAGATATGAAAGAATATCTCAAAAAACATTATCCCCTCGTTTTGAGCTTTTGGACTCCAATATTGCTCATGCTTGGGTATTTTATCTACCGTGGCTTTTATCCCTTTGGCAGCTCCAGTGTGTTGACAGTCGATCTGGGACAGCAATATGTCGACTTTTTCGCTTATTTTCGCCATACCTTGTTGCATTCCCCAAGTGAACTATTCTACTCATTTTCAAAAGCCTTAGGGGGCCCGATGATAGGTGAGGCTGCCTATTACCTATTGAGTCCATTTAATCTCTTATTTGTCTTTTTTCCCGGCAAATACCTGACAGCTGGATGCTTGCTTATCTTGCTGCTAAAATACGGATGTGCTGGCTATACTTTTGGGCGTTTACTTAAAAACGAACTCAAATTAAATGGGTGGATGATCCCTGCTCTTGCTACCAGCTATGCTTTGATGGGCTGGATGATCGCTAACCAATTGAATATGCTTTGGCTAGATGCAACGATCTTTTTACCGTTGATCATCTCAGCTTTATATCGCCTCTTACAAAAAAAGCGCAGTCTCGCCTACATCTTATGGTTAGCTGCAATGATGATCATCAATTATTACATGGCTTACATGATCTGTCTTTTTTTAGTTTTATTTTTTGCTTGGTATCAAACAGCATACTTTTCGGGGCAAAAAAAGTTTTGGTCACAGCTGTATCTTTTTATAAGTCGTTCCTTTTTAGCTGTTGGCGTCTCGGCCCTTGTCCTTGTACCAACTTATTATTCGTTGGTCGCTAGCAAAGGACAGTACACCGAAAAAAGCTTCCAATTACACTTTGAATATGCTCCGCTCAAGATGCTTTCAAAATTTGTGATCGGTGCATTTAATTTTGAACAAATGCCTGAAGGATTCCCGAATCTTTTTGTTGGTAGTCTTGCTTTGATCGGAGTACTTCTATATTTTATCAGCTTAAAGATCGATCGACGTTCAAAACTAGCTGCTTTTTTAGTGAGTGTATTTCTTTGCCTTTCTTTATGCTTTGAACCACTTGATCTATTGTGGCATGGGATGCAATTTCCCGTATGGTATCCATACCGCTTTTCATTTGTCGTTAGTTTTTGGATGATCTTCTTAGCTGCTTTGGCTCTTAAAGAAAATCAATTTCGCCTTAAAAACCACCAAACTTTGATCTGCTTTGGGATCTTTACAGCTGGGTTGAGCTATGTTTATTTTAATTCTAAGAGTTTTGACTATGTGTCAGAACAAGTCTTATTATTCACAGCTCTCTTCAACGTCTTGCTCTTACTCGTCTTGACAGTCAAGAAGGCTCCGCTCAGCCAATATCTAACACCACTAGCTATCTTTTTATTGGTATGCTTTGAAATGTTAGCTAATACGGCTTATTCGCTCAATAATATCAGCTATTTGACTCAAGCTGAGTTTGCTGGGCCAACTAAAGTCATCGCCCAAGACCAAAAAAAATTGACGCAATTAGATCCTAGCTTTTATCGAACCGCTCAGCTTTATAGTCGGACCAAAGATGATGGCCTTGCTCATAATTTAAACACAGGTTCTTATTTTAGCTCTGCACTTGAAAAAAGCATCCCAGATTTTTATGGTCAATTAGGTCAACCCGATGGCGACAACTATGTGGGTTACTATAATGGGACTTTGATCAGCGATTCGTTGCTTGACATGAAATACCTCCTTCAAGCTAAAGATAAGGCTGAACTTGACTTAAGATCTTCAGGTAAAGTCGATCTTAATGTTACTAGTTACCGTCCTGATACAAAGCTTTATTCCTTACGCGCCCAGACTGATCAAACCAGGATATATCAAAATCCTTATGCTATCGGACTTGGCTATAGTGCTGATAAAAAATTAAAGCAACTCAAAGTTCTCTACGATCAGCCACTGACCTATCAGACGAATTGGCTAAATGCAGCGACTGGATCAGCTAATACGACTAAATATTTTTATGCTGCTAATTTTAATGAAGTCGTCTTTCAAAATACTAAAAAGCAGATCAACCTTACTGGCGCCTTTTTCAAAAAGACCGACCTGTCTAAACCAGCACAGATCATCTTTAAATTCACGCCTGAGACTGATGACCCCTATTACCTGACACTAGGTGCTAGTCTCGACGGTGATTCTGCCACTTGGTATTTAGGAAGCAAGGAATATCCTTACTATAAGACCTTCAGACATACAGTCGTCTTAAATCCAAACGTATTTGGTAGTGACGATGAAGTCGTTATTACCGCTAAATTCAAGAAAAACAGCCTTTGGTTGGAGAATTTCGTTCTCTATCGCATGGATAAATCTTTAGTCGAACAAAAACTAGATCAACTCCAAAAAAATTCTTGGCAGCTTACAAAAGCTACTGCTCACAGATTAACAGGCAAAATCGATATCACTAAGTCAAACCAGCTCTTTGCTACAACGATCCCTTATAGCAAAGGCTGGCAAGCAAAAATCGATGGAAAAGCCGTCAAGACTTACAAGATCCAAGATACCTTCGTTGGTTTTGATATCAGCCAAGGTAAACATCAAGTGACTTTGACTTTTATTCCACCTGGCTTATACTTGGGAATAGCACTGACTTTATTTTCATTAGTACTAGTTTTCATAATAAAGCTAAGAGAAACTAAAGCTTAAAAAAAACGCATCTAACACAGCAACTTTTGCTGTATTAGATGCGTTTTATTCTATCTTGTTACTTGATCTAGATCTTTACCATCGAGCTGTTGCCAAGACTTACTGTAGAAGTAATTATCGATCTGATATTTTGGCTTTGGCTGAGCTTTGGTCAAAAATGGTGCTACTGCTTGATCCATCTTCAACCAACCACGCCAACCTAAGTGGATCGTATCTTGCATGAAATATCTCTCACCATCATCCTTAGAAAGATCAACAATATTATTGAAACCTTGTTTACGCAACTGATAAGTGATCTTTTGGTTAAAATCTTGCAACATTTCTTGTGATAAGCCGGTATAATCTGACCAATGCTTGTTTACTGGTGGGATCACAAAGATCACATCAGTATTATTTTTGGCAAATTGATTCAAGACTAATTGAAAATCAGCAAATTCAGGTGACCTTACATAGCTGTATTTACTTTGCTTTCCTTTTAGCTTCTTGTATTTTTTGCGCAAATTTTTATCAAAAAACTTATTACTGATCTCAAACGGATTATTCGTTGTATTTTCTTGCCCTAGCTTATAAGCGATCGCATCAAGTTGTTCAAAATCATACTTATCTGGTAAAACTTTTGCAACTTTAGTGATCTTTTGCGTATTATCCTTTAAAGCCAATGTCGAAAACAATTCATCTTCGTGTTGCAATTGGTTATACTTCAAATCAAGATATGTCTTCATCGAACTAGACAATGCTTGGCCAGCTGCAACTTTTTGGATCGCCTGTTTTAAGATCGGATCATTTTGGACTGATGGCATCTGCAACAGACGCTTAGCTGCAAATCGACCCATCTGATCGTTTTTTGCCTGACGTAACCACGTAACAGCTTCGAGATTAGAATAATACAGACCAAAGGCTCCGGGATCGGTTCCCTTAGGCACAAACCACTGTGGTGAGATGATCATCACAGTTTTTTTATTTTTTAACTGTTGATTGATCCCTTGCATCCCAAAAAATTGAGAAAGCGAGGTCGATCCTGGTCCCCCAAGCAAAAATGGGCGGTAACTGCGATCATAGTGACTAGCTAATGTAGCTGGATGAAAGGCATCCATTCGCGATAATTCCGAAGAACCAAAAAATGGAACGTAATTTTCCTCTAGAGCCTTTTGTTTCACTACTGTCCCTTTAAAAATATTCTTTGACTGAGACAAAGCAGCTACTTCAACTGTCTTATCGTTGATCTTACGAAGATTAAATGGTGAGATCAACAAGAGCGTCAATAAGACAGCCGCCAAAATGATCGGACCGAAGATCTTAAAGAGCTTCTTTTTTACGTCCATTATTGCATACTTTCTACTTTCGCGATAATTTTGTTAGGTGTATTCCATTCAGTTCTTTCAAACTCAGAAACTGGCACGTCAACGCCACATTGTGCTTGTAATTCCAATAACATTTGCACTGTTCCCATTGAGTCTAAAAGACCAGTTTCAAAGATATCGATGTCTAGATCGTTTCTTACTTCATCGCTACCTGTTAAATCTTCTAAAATATCCAATACTGTATCTTTCATGTTTAAAACCTCCAAAAATTATCTATGCAAAAAATAGTGTATTCAAAAAACCAGAGAAAATCAAGAAGCTAAAGCAAACTACATTGAATGTGATAAAAATAGCTAAAGCTTCAGTAAATTTGTTGTGCGGTATCTTCTCTTTGTGGCGCTTTTTAAAGCGTAACCACATATCACACAAATTGATCGCTACTGCATGATATAAACCATAGACGATATAATACCAAGTTACCCCATGCCAAAAGCCCATGATCAAAAAGAGCGTCAAATAGCCTACATTAGCGATCGCGATCCGACTCTTGAGCAATTTCTTTTTCATCATAAAGAAGACTAATCGCATGTAAATATAATCTCTAAACCAAAACGACAAAGTCATATGCCATCTGTTCCAGAAATCTTTGATATTCTTGGCAATAAATGGTTTGTTAAAGTTCATCGGTGTTTGGATCCCCATTATATAACTGATCCCAACTGCAAATAAACTATAACCTGCAAAATCAAAGAACAGATCCATCGAATAGGTATACATATACGCGATCACCCACCATGACCAGCCACCATGCGCTAAGGCCAAGGCTGAGATCTTAGGCAACATCACGACCCCAAATAAATATGCCAGTAAAAACTTATAGACAAATCCTAAAAAGATATACCACATGGCTTTATCTAACAAAGCTAAATACTTATCACGTGCTGGTATCTTTTTATAATCGCCTAAAAATCTGCGGTAACGGTCGATCGGTCCAGATGAGATCGTTGGGAAAAAGAGCAAGAAATGTACAACTTCACTTAGTCCAACTTCTTTGATGATCCCATCTCTGATCTCCATGATCATTCCCACAGCTTTAAAGGTCAAATAACTGATCCCTAAAAAGCCAATGATCGATTCACGCCCATTATTCATGACTGGGGCTACCTTGACGATCACTAAGGGTAGGATCGACAAAACAACAGTCAAATTGAAGAGCCAAGAAGCATTTTTACGTTTACGATAAGCAAGGTATCCATAGATCAGCAAAAGTTCAAAAATAATATATCCGATCAAGGCGATCCCTTGTTCCCACTTTACGCCTCCAAAGGTCAGCAATAAAAATAGAAATGAGATGATCGTTTCATAAACTCTAAAGCGTCGACCGTATAAAAGTCCTACCATGATCGGCAATAGACCGATCGCCAGTAATACAAAATAGGTCGGATCTTGGTACGGTTGCATATTAAGCATTAGTCATTAACCTCTTTCATCAAAGATTTGCGATCGATCTTTCCGTTAGCAGTCAACGGTAAAGAATCGACGTAAATAAATTTTTGAGGCATCATATATGACATCATCGTTTCTAAGAGCTCTTGCTTGATCGCCTGTGTTAGCTTGAAGTCACTCTCAAAATTTGCTGTCTTAGTCTCATCTTTGACCACGTAAGCGATCAATTGACTGACTTTATGATCTTTGCCATACCGTGGGACCGTCGTAGCTTGAGCAACATAACTCACTTTATCTAAATGATGATCAACATCTTCTAATTCGATCCTAAATCCGTGTAACTTGATCTGAAAATCGATCCGCCCTTTATACAACAATTGACCTGCTTCATCATATTGTCCAAGATCACCGGTCTTATACGCTGGGCGCCCTTCAAACTCAACAAACGCATGTGCTGTTTTTTCTGGATTATTCAAATATCCCTTTGAAACACTTGGTCCTGCGATCAAGATCTCACCACTTTGCCCTTGTTCGACTGGTTTACCCTCTTCATCGATCAACACGATGGTGGTATCTGCCTTAGCTTGGCCGATCGGCAACCGTGGATATTTTTCCAAGATCTCAGTTGTGACCTCAACTGCACTGACAGCTACAGTCGCCTCAGTTGGGCCATATGTGTTATAGATCTTAGCTTCAGGGAAGCGTTGCTTTAAAGTCGCAGCTGTCTTATGCGTTAATTCTTCCCCGCAGAAGAAGAAATGCGTCAATTCAGGAAGATTTTTTGCATCAAAAGTCGGTTGTAGCAAACAGATATCCATAAATGATGGAGTTGAGACCCATTCACTCACATGCAATTTAGGTAAAACTGTAAATAACTCCTTGAAGTTATCCGTTGTTTCCTTAGGTAAGACTGTCAACTGACGCCCGGCTGTCAGAGTCGGATAGAGGTCCATCACTGAAAGGTCAAAAGAATATGGTGGTTGTGATAAACAGATACCATCCTTAGCCAAACCAAAATCCTTTTGCATCCAAGCATTGAAACTTACTAAATTATCGTGGCTGATCTGAACGCCCTTTGGTACTCCAGTAGTTCCAGAGGTGAAGATGATATAGAAGTTATCATCTCCCGCAACATAGTTTTCTGATGCTTCATATGTAGCCTTTGTTGCAAAAATTTCCCCTAACTTAGCTGGTGTAATAACTGGCAATGTTCCCAATTCTAAAGGCAACTCTTCGACTGCGATACAAGCGGCTGGGCGGGCGATCTCATTTATGACTTTGATCCGTTCTAATGGTGAGTGAGCATCAACAGGAATATACGCATGTCCTGCTTTGACCGCCCCTAAAAAAGCAGCGATCATTTCAAATGTCTGCCCTCCAAAAACGATCACAGGTGCACCCTTAGGTAAGTTTGATTTGACCAAGTAACTAGCTAAAGCATCAGAATATGCTTTGAGTTCAGCAAACGTATTGGTCTTACCTAAATAATCATAGGCAATTTTAGTTGGCGTTTCGATCCCCCAACGATCGATCGCTTTGATTAAATTTTCTGACAAACAAATCACTCCTAAAATTCGTTGTAGATAAAGTGTGGTTGATTTACACCACTGTAACTATAGAGATAGACCAGTGCAAATAAAACAGCAAAATAAAAAACTGTTTTTAAAGCAAATGTGACATACTCATTTTTAAAAAACTTTGTCCACTTTTCTTTCAATATTTTTCTCCTAATCTATATATTGATACGTAGATAAAATCTACCTCAACTAATTTATATTACAATACTCTTATATTAGATTACAAGACTAATCGTACAAAGCTTGACCAGTCAAGCACTTGCTCTAAAGTAATTAAAGACCATTGCTTCTCAAAAAGCAAGGTCAAATAGTTAAGAATACTTTAAATTCACTTAGAATTCATCAATTCTTCAAATTGATCGATCGCATCTTTAGGCCCGGCTACTAAGATACTGTCATGTAAGCCTAGTACATCATCAGCAGCTGGAAGATTCATCTCACTTTTACTATGAGCAATTGCGATCACATTTAACTTATATTTATCGCGGAAATTCAATTCAGCTAATGACCGTCCAAAGAAGCGCGGATTAGTGATCAAGATCTCAGCCATCTTGAAGTTTGAATCCAGATCTAAATAATCGATCATATTTTTAGAAGTCAAACTCCGACCGATCCGTACCCCCATATCGCGTTCGGGATGGACGACCCTATCAACACCTAATTTTTCTAAAACTTTAGCGTGATTTTCATTTTGAGCCTTAGCCGTTACATATTTGACACCTTGCTCTTTGACCATCAAAGTTACTAAAATACTCGCTTGAATATCTTCACCGATCGCGATGATCACATGATCAAAGTTCCTGATCCCCAACGAACGTAAAACATCTTCGTCTTGAGCATCAGCAACAACTGCTTGTGTCGCAATATCTTTATAATCGTTGACCCTAGCCTCATCATGATCGATCGCTAAAACTTCTTGCCCCGCATCAGCTAATGTTTGACAGACACTACCGCCAAAACGCCCGAGACCGATCACGGCAAATGTTTGTTTTTCCATGCGTTTTTCTGCTATATAAAATATGCTCAAATTTAATACTATATTGAGCAAGAATATAGCTTTTCCTTTCTTGATTTTATTTATTGCCACCAACATTAGTAATTCCATATTTAAAAAGCCCAGTCAACTTTTAGCTGACTAGGCTCGCTTTTTAGTATTCCATTAAGCAAAGTGTATCATAATCTTTGATACGTTTTCGTCCATTTAGATCTTTTAATTCGATGATAAAGGCACAGCCAACTACTTCACCACCGAGTTGTTCAACTAGATCGATCGTAGCACTGATCGTTCCACCAGTTGCCAATAGATCGTCAACGATCAAAACTTTTTGTCCTGGCTTGATCGCATCTTTGTGCATATAAAGTGCAGAAGTACCATATTCTAGATCGTATTTTGCTTCGACCGTTTCTCGTGGTAACTTACCTGCTTTACGTGCAGGAGCAAAGCCAACACCTAACTCATAAGCCACTGGACATCCTACGATAAAGCCACGAGCTTCAGGACAAGCGACCATTTCAACACCTTTATCTTTGGCAAATTGAACGATCCGATCTGTTGCTTGGCGATAGGCTTCACCATCAGCCATCAGGGGCGTAATATCGCGAAAGATGATCCCTTTTTCAGGATAGTCAGGGATGCTTTCAACATAATTATTTAAATCCAAAGCCATTTTCTTAACTCCTTCTCTCGCCACTAACCTAAACGTTGTAATAGCCAGTCAGTCAACTCTTCATCTGAACAAGTCGAAACTAGCTTCTCGACTTGTATTTGCTGGCCATGTGTGCGATAACTATTTGTATCTTCTAATCGATGTGGACGTGCATTTTTCACACCGACTAAAATTCCATTTTTTATTGTAACAAATCCCGCCTCAAAAAACATCTTTAAGACTAAAACTAGTTGAGATTTTTCTAGTCCCACTTGAGTTGCGGCCTGATCAAGATCTGTTTTTAAATTCAGATGTCCTACTTGGAAAACAAATTTATAAACCCTAGTAAGATCTTTTCTTTCAGGTAATGGTGCGCTTTTAGTCTTAGTGTATAAAATAGCACGGATTTTAGCACAATCAAGTTTACCTAAAACAAATTCTAATTGAGCAAGATTTTGTGGTAGATCGACTAAAACTACTTCATCTACCGTCAATTGGGATAGATTTTGATCAAAAACAACACATTTTGAACCGGCAGGCAGATGATCAGCAAAACGTTGGGCTAAGTTCGCATTAAAAAAGCCATAAACAGCTGGACTCAAAAATTGCGCTTTTTGTAATCGTTCGCTTCGCTCAATGATCACTTGTGGTTTTTTCTTAACTATTTGGTCTAAATCTTTGATCAATAATTGTGGACTAACGTTACCACGCCATTCATTTTTATCGACCGAGGCGACAAATTTTAATGACTTATATCGAGTTAATAATTCTGGTAATTTATCACCAACACCAAAAGCCAAGGCAGCTAATTGGGTCTTACCAGTGTTTAGATCCAAACGCAAATGATCATTTGTCTTGCCTAGGGCTTTAGCTTGCACAACTTGGTAGTCTGTGATCTCAAATAATGGAACCTCATTATCCGTCCCAAAAGGTGCTAGTTTATCTAACGAAGCGATCAGATCTAGTGTAACCTCACTGGCCTTAAGCTTAGCAGCCACCTGCAAAACAGGTTTCTTGGTTGGATCAAGTTCTTGCGCTTTTGCCTCCTCATCTAAGATCGCTTGGAGTTGAGGCAAATCGCTAACTTCAAGTGATAACCCACATGCCATGTGATGTCCACCAAAACTTGTCATCAGTTCCCGATGTCCATCCAAAGCATTAAACAGATGAAAGGCCTCGATCGATCGCCCAGAACCTTTAGCGATTCCTTCATCTGAAATATCAAGCACTAAGGTCGGTCGGCCCGTTTTTTCGACCAAACGACTCGCTACGATCCCTAAAACGCCTTCGTGCCAATCAGAACCTGCTACAACATTGACTAAATGCTTTGGTTCTTGTTCAAGCTTATGCAATGCTTGTTGCGTGATCTCTTCAACGATTTTTTGTCTTTGGATGTTCAAGCTCTGAGCTTCTTTGGCTAAGTCGGTAGCTAACTCATCATCTAACGTCGTCAGTAATTCAACGCCACTTTGTGCATGTTGCATCCGTCCGATCGCATTTAAGCGTGGTCCTAACAGAAAGCCGATCGTTTCGGCAGTGATCGCTTGTTGATCAACGCCTGCAACTTCATATAAAGCAAGTAATCCAGGACGCAAGGTGTTTTCCAAGGCTGTCAAACCAAATTTGACCAAAGCACGATTCTCACCTGTCAGTGAAACCAGATCGGCTACTGTTCCGATCGTTGCCAGATCTAAAAGATCTTGTGGGATCTCATCTAACAGCGCTGTTGCGACTTTGAAAGCTACCCCAGCTCCAGAAAGATCGCCAAACGGATATTTCCCCTTAGGATGACGGGGATGGATCACCGCATAAGCGTGTGGTAGCGTTTGTGGCAATTCATGGTGATCAGTGACGATCACATCAACACCTTTTTCATTTGCCAAAGTGATCGCATCATGCCCTGAGACACCATTATCAACGGTCACGATCAGTTCAGTTTTATTAGCGATCAAGCGATCATAGGCATCTTTATTGGGGCCATAACCATCTTTGAACCGATCAGGGATGTAGTAATCAACATCAGCACCTAACTGTGTCAAAGTCTCATACATGATCGCAGTACTAGTCAATCCGTCGGCATCATAGTCACCATAGATCGTGATATGCTCACCCGAAACGATCGCTTCTTGGATCCGATCAACTGTTTTTTGCATATCATATAGTAAATACGGATCGTGAAAACTCGTACTTGTTGGCTCAAGAAATGTGCGAACTTCCTCGACCGTCGTATATCCCTTTTTCACTAACAGCTCAGCCGCTATAGTAGCCAAACCAAATTCATCTGCGATCGCTTGGCTAGCTGGAGTCGGGGCCAGGTTTTCTTCTTGCCATTGATATTTTGCTGAAACCAATATTTTTCCCCCTACATCTAACTATTTTTCTTTTGTTTTTGTATCTTGTCTAATATTTTTATCTGCTCGGCGCATTGCTTGATTAGATTCTAATTTACTCTTGATCTGTTTTAATTCCTGCTTTTGTTGCAAAATAGTCGTCATCGAGAAAAGAACTGCTAAAATAACACCTAAAAGTAATGAGATCACCAAGATCACAACTAACGGCATCGTAACTTGAGAAAAGCCAAAATTAACAGTCACAGGTTGCACATTTAACCATGAAAAGATCACGATCACTAAGACTAGAACTAAAATTCCGATCAAACTCCATTGTTTTTTCATAGATCTCACCTATCCTTTATTATTTTTTATTAAAGATCCCACCAGCCAGATGATCACCTAGCCAAGGAAACATTTGATACCCGTGATGTGCTAATTCCATATAATATGGTAAATTGAGCTCGC
Source organism: uncultured Ligilactobacillus sp. (assembly GCF_948826705.1). Lineage (NCBI taxonomy): Bacteria > Bacillati > Bacillota > Bacilli > Lactobacillales > Lactobacillaceae > Ligilactobacillus > uncultured Ligilactobacillus sp. Next base: position 23,183 of record NZ_CAQLEL010000125.1, on the reverse strand, counting down.
GTTTGCGTGTCCCGATCGCCTTAACGATCTTTTCAGCAACGATCTCAGGGTTCAATGACATTTTCTTGACCCGATCGATATATTCACCTGTTTCATCGGCGATCTCAAAGAAAGCTGTTCTGATCGGTCCTGGGTTGACCGTCAAGACTGCGATCCCCAAAGGCTTTAATTCTAAACGAAGAGCATTTGAATATGCGATCACCGCTGCTTTAGTAGCTGAATAGATCGATGATTTCGGAGTTGCGATCTTTCCACCAATCGAAGCCACATTGATGATCATGCCTCGTTTACGCTTAGCCATATATAAAGCTGTATATTTAGTCACATACATTAGGCCTAAAACATTGACCCGAAACATCCTTTCGGCAATATCCATTCTAAAGTCCAAGGCTTGACGCATAAAACCAAAACCGGCATCATTGATCAAAACATCTATCGGACCGACATTTGTTTCTACCTCATCGATCACTTTTTCGATCTGATGCGGATGAGAGACATCTAATTGGTAAGCATAGGCTAATCTCCCAGAGATCGCCCGACAAACAGCCATCACCTTTTCGAGCTTATCTTTGCGCCGAGCACACCCAACTACGATCGCTCCTTGCTTAGCAACTTGATAGGCAACCTGTTCGCCTAAACCAGAAGAAGCTCCTGTGATCAAAACAACTCGATTCGTTAGATCTTTTAATTGCTTATATCCTGTCATTAGCTTTTTCACCTTTCTTTTTGAATGGAACATCGATCACATCGAAATCTTTGACTACCTTAACATTACTAAAGATACTTGCAGCATCTTTTTGCAATTGTGTTGCTAAAGGCCCGACATAACGTGCCGAAATGTGATTCAATAGTAATTGTTTGACACCCGCTTTATTTGCGATCTTAGCTGCTTGAATGCACGTCGAATGATAATAGTTACGTGCTAGTTTGCTCTCACCTTTGCCAAAAGTACTCTCGTGTACCAACACGTCTGCACCTTGAGCTAATTCTAAGATCCCAGGGGTTTGTCTAGTATCACCTAAGATCGTGATGATCCGGCCCTTTTGGGGTTCACCGATGTAGTCCTTACCATCAAGCGTACGTCCATCAGGTAAAGTCACAACTTCGCCAGCCTTGATCCGGCCATAGAGCGGACCAGAAGGAACATGTTCAGCCCGCAACTTATCGATCAATAGTTCACCAGGGTGGTCTTTTTCTTCGATCCGATAACCCACACATTCGATCCGATGATCTAGTCGACAAAATGAAACTTTGAACTTATCATCCTCAAAGATTATACCTTCGTCTGCTAACTCTACAAAGCGCAGTGGGTATGAAAGGTGTGTTTGCGAAACTTTCAAACTTATCCTCACAAAATCAGCGATCCCTTTAGGTCCATAGATCGTCAGTGGGCGTAACTCCTCTCCGCCTTGAAATGAACGACTACTTAAAAAACCAGGTAGGCCAAAGATATGATCTCCATGTAGATGCGTTATGAAGATCTTATCGACCTTACGTGGTCTGATCGTCGTGCGTAAGATCTGATGTTGCGTTCCTTCACCGACATCAAATAACCATACCGCATTTTCCTCATCCAACAGTTTAAGGGCGACCGAGGATACATTGCGAAATTTCGCAGGTGAGCCCGCACCTGTACCTAAAAATTCTAATTCCATCAATTGATATTCCTATTCTAATCGGCAAAGCCGAAGTAGTTTTACATATTATTCCTTTTATATTCTATCATCATTTCTCCAAGTAGACAAAGTGACCTTATGTAAAACCTCAGTTGAGTATGATCTGTCTAAGCATTCGAGCACAATTTAAAAAAAATATTATATTTCTTTATTTGCAATAGCATAAAAATTTTGTCTTTATCGAACAAACGTTTTATAATACAATTGAGGTGAGTCCATTGCGTATTAGTGATTTTTTACATTTGACCACAGAACTCGATCCGACTTTAAAAGTTTATTTCATAACACCCACTCAAACTTTGCCAGTAGGAATAGTGCGTTTTTTGCCGACTGAAGTTATTTTATTGCCGACTAAAAAGCCACTGACACTAAAAGAACTTCAGCTAAAGTTAGTACCTATATCTCCAACTACAACACTAAGCTTAATGTCCAATGATACACCCCAACCACTTTTTGGGATTAAGATCAGTCCCACAAAATTATTACTTAAGTAAAAAGATGCCTTCATCAAAACTGAAAGCATCTTTTATTTATTTTAGTACCTGTTTTGCTACAAAAGGCCCATAGTATTTGAGTCCTTCTGGATTTGGATGGACATTATCACTATAGAACCAATCAGCATGATCTTTACTGTAAGCATACCAATCAATTATCTTTAGATTGTGATATTTCTTAGCAGCTTCTTTTAGATCCTCATTGACTTGATCTTGCCAACGTCGTGTCGGAACATGGACATTGATCCAATACACTTTGCGTTTATCACCCAAGATCGTCATGATCTGTTGCATCTCATCTGTTGTAAATGGACCATTAGTACCTTCACTGATCAAAACCGTGTCAGATAGTTTACCCATTTGTGCCAACGATTGCAAGACTGGAGCCACTTCTCTGACCTGACGTCCGACTTTAGCATCGACATACATATTGGGAAAGATCCCTTGTAGAGTAGCTGAAGCATCAGCAAGGACCGAATCACCTACTGCTGTGATCGATAAAGTTTGAGCTCGAGTAAGCTCAGCTTGGGTCAATGAATCACTCGAACTAGACTCAGATCTACTTGTGGCTTGCTCAGAACTTGCTTTTTTGTTACTTGAAGCTTGACTACTTTTGCCAGCTTGGATCTCCTTATTTTGCATTGCCACTTTTTTGTTATTTGATTCGATCGTCTTTTCTAGTGCTGAATTTTGCTCACTTTCAGAACCATGGGCCGGTGAAATGATCGCACCCGTCAAAGCTAACAAGATGATCACACTTGGTACAGCTAGATACCAACGTTTTTTTCCATAGCGTGATCCTGGTGCAAAAACTTCCTTGATCGTTGCCCATGTCTTAGAATAGTCAAAATGTTGCAATGGCAATTCAAGATAGCGATAAGAAAGATCACTGATCACTAAGATCAAAGCTACTTCGAACACGCCATACAAGAATGGATGGTCGGCAACATTGACTTTGTCTTCAAAAAAGACTAAGACTGGATATTGATATAAGTAGATCCCGTAACTGCGCTTTCCGATCCAAGTAAATACTGGATTTGTCAACAAACGATTGATGTCAGCCCCAGGATGAGCCACAACTGCGACTAAGATCATCGATAAAACAGAGAAGAAAAACATTCCGCCTCGATAAACCAAAGCACTTTCACCAGTCATACGCATAAACATCCAAAGTAAAAGCAACATTGTGACCCCACCGATCACATCTAAGGCTAGCCTAAAGTTTGGTTGCAATTTTGCTTTAAGGGCTGTACTTGGCCAAACAACTGCTAACGATGTCCCTAGTAAGATCGAAAATATCCGTGTATCCGTACCGTAATAAACACGAGAAGGGTCTTGCCCACTTCGATACAAGATAGACATCAATAAGGCCGAGATAAACGCTAAAATAATCATCGTATCAAAGATCGGCTGTTTCTTTTTGACAAATTTTAGCAGTAATAAAATAATTATCGGCCAAAAAAGATAAAATTGTCCTTCGATCGATAATGACCATAGATGAGTAAACGGTGACTGTGTACCAAACTTATCAAAATAAGATTCATGATGCGCTACTTGAAACCAATTATAAACATATAAAAAATTGGTAACGATTATTGCCCGAATATTTGTCAATAGATCACGGGCAAACAAAGTAATGTAGGCAGTCGTTGCTAATACCAGTGTAACTAAGGCTGGGTACAGGCGCTTCATTCGTCTAATATAAAACCCTTTGATATCGATTCGTCTATTTTGTTGCCATTCTTGAAACAATAGATCTGTGATCAAATAACCTGAAACCACAAAAAAGATCGGAACACCTAAGAAACCGCCTTGAAATTGGTACGGTGCCAAGTGATACAAAATAACACCGATGACTGCGATCGTTCTGATACCATCAAAACCTGTAATATATCTACTCTTCTTTAACCTTTTTCCCATTTGTAAATATTTCCTTTAAATCTTATTCAACAAATTCAAATGTAAAGTTACCAATTCTTACAAGATCACCGTTCTTAGCTCCACGCTCACGTAAGGCATCATCAACGCCCATTCCACGCAATTGACGAGCAAAACGCATCATGCTTTCTTCGTGATCTAGGTTCGTCATCTTGAAGAGTTTTTCTAACTTAGCACCACCTAAGACCCAAGTTGCATCTGCATCACGTGTGAGCGTAAATGGTGCTTTTTCCACTTGTTCTTCGAACTCATAGACTTTAGCTTGTTCACCTTGAAGCTTTTCAGCTTTAGTCTCAAAGGCTGGCGTCTCAGCCAACAATTTAGCAGTCTTGTGTAATAATTCATCTAAACCTTGGTGTGTCAAAGAAGAGATGGCTAACACTTCTGGTTTAGTCGCTAAAGTATCATCTTGAGTAAGTTGTTCTTTAAATTTAGCTAAGTTTTCAACTGAATCTGGCATATCCATCTTAGAAGCGACTACGATCTGTGGCCGTTCTAACAAAGCGGGATCATATTTCTTTAGTTCAGCATTGATCTTTTGATAATCTTCAAATGGATCACGGCCTTCTGTTCCCGACATATCGACCAAATGTAAGATCACTCTTGTCCGCTCAACGTGACGTAAAAATTGGATCCCTAAGCCGACACCTTGTGAGGCACCTTCGATCAAACCTGGCAAGTCAGCCATTACAAAATCTTGTCCATCATCTAAACGTACCATTCCTAGGTTTGGCACAAGTGTTGTAAAGTGATAATCAGCGATCTTAGGTTTAGCACTCGTTACAACTGAGAGTAAGGTCGATTTCCCAACTGATGGGAACCCAACCAGTCCCACATCCGCTAAGACCTTAAGTTCGAGCTTTAGATCTCGTTCGATCCCTGGTTCACCATTTTCAGCGATCTCAGGGGCTGGATTTTTGGCTGAAGCAAAATGGATATTGCCACGACCACCACGACCACCTTTGGCTACAACTAATTCGGCGTTATTTTCGACTAGATCGCCTAAAACCTCACCAGTATCAGCATCCGTCACGGTCGTACCTTGTGGAACTGCAATATATAAGTCTTTTGCTCCACGACCATACATCCCTTTGATCATTCCATTTTGGCCAGGCTTAGCTTTAAAAATACGATGATAACGAAAATCCATCAAAGTCCGTAACCCTTCATCGACTTTCAAGATGACACTGCCACCTTTACCACCGTCTCCTCCAGCCGGTCCCCCATTAGGAACATATTTTTCGCGCCGGAAAGCTACGGCACCGTCGCCACCTTTACCGGCTTTGACCTGAATTTTAACTTGATCTACAAACATTTATTTCACCCTTCTAAATAATCCGACAACATCTGCTGTCCAGGATGTTTCTATATAATCTCTAATTATTATTCAATATTACCTAAAAAATTTTTAAATATTGTAACACTAAGCACAAGTATAACAGTTTCACGCCTCATTCTTCAACCAAGAATAACACTTAATTATCTAAACTTAACTTGATCGTTTGTGCGACCTTTTTAGAGATCCCTAAAGCTTGAAGCTCTTCTAATGAAGCTTGAGCGATCTTCTTTAAAGATCCGTAATTACGTAAAAGTTTGATCCGCGTTTTCGGTCCCACACCAGGGATCCGTTCAAGTTTGGATGAAAGCGAATTTTTCGATCTAACTTGACGGTGAAATGTCACCGCAAATCGGTGAACTTCATCTTGGATCCTTTGCAACAGATAAAAACCTTCGCTCTTTGGATCTAGCCCGATCCGTTCGCCAGTCTGACACAAAAGATCAGCCGTCTTATGGTGCTCATTTTTTACCATTCCAGCTACCGGGATCGTCAAGCCTAATTGATTATGCAAGACATCAACTGCAGCTTGAACTTGGATCTTTGCCCCGTCCATCAAGATCAGATCAGGTAACGGCTTTTTTTCTTTCAATAACCGACTATAGCGTCGATAAATGACTTCACGCGTGCTAGCAGCTTCATCGGCATGATCGACTGTTTGCAATTTGTATTTACGATAATCATTTTTCTCTGGTTGCCCATCAACAAAACAAACCATCGCTGAAACGAGGTCTGAGCCTTGCATATGTGAATGATCAAAGGCTTCGATCCGATGACCCACCGGTAAACCTAAGGCATCGGTGATCTCTTTCATTGCTCCAGTCGTTTTGCGATCATCTAATTCTAGTAAACGAAACTTTTCTTCTAAAACTAGCTGGGCATTCTTGCTGGCGAGATCAAGCAATTCTTTTTTGGCCCCACGTTTTGGTGTCCTAACTGGTGTTTGTAAAATATCAGCTAAGATCTCTTTATCGATCGTTTCTGGAACCAAGATCTCTTTAGGCAAGATCCGATTTTTTTGGTTATAAAACTGTAAGATAAATGAAGCTAGTTCGGCCTCAGGAGTATCGATACATGGGAAAAGGCGCTTTTCTCGTTTCATCAACCGAGCCTGACGAATGAAGAAAACTTGGATCGAGATCCACCCCTTATCCATATAAAAGCCAAACAGATCACGCGGTGTATTATCATTGGAAATGATCTTTTGACGTTCAACAGTCATCTCAACATAACGGATCTGATCTCTGATCTCACCGGCGCGCTCATATTCGAGTTGTTCTGCAGCTTGTTGCATCTTTGTGGTCAATTCTCGCTTGATCCCACCAACATTACCACTCAAAAAAGATTTGATCTTTTTGATGTTTTTTTCATACTCAGCTGGATCGACTTCTTTAAAACATGCCCCTAAACATTGGCCCATATGATAGTACAAGCAAGGACGCTTTTGATAACCATTGCAACGCCTTAAAGGATACACCTTTTGCAATAACTGTAATGTTTCTTGAGCAGCGTAAACATTAGGATAAGGGCCAAAATAATAGCCCCCATCTTTTTTGACTTGACTAACGATCTTTAGTACGGGGTCCTTTTCGTTAGTGATCTTGATATACGGGTAACCCGTCCCCCGTTTCAACTTGATATTGTAATGAGGTGTATACTTTTGGATCAGCGTTATTTCTAGCAAGAACGCTTCTTTATCTGTCGAAGTAATGATCGTTTCAAAATCATAGATCTCAGAGACCAACTTGGCCGTTTTGCCTTCATGACTACTTTTGAAATAAGACCTGACCCGGTTCTTCAAATTCTTAGCCTTACCTACATAGATGATCTTGCTATTGATATCTTTCATCAGATAGCATCCGGGAAGATCAGGTAACAACTTTAATTTGTTTTCAATATGTTCTGATGCCATCTCACTTTTCCTTTCGCTACTTCCTCTATATTAATTATACAGCAAAAATTATTTTTACAATACGTAAAAATACGCTTGTCATCAAAATAACAAGCGTATTACCTGATCTTTTATTCTATAAAACTTTTGCTAAAAAATCTTTGGCACGAGCAGATTTTGGATGCTCAAAGATCTCTTCTGGACTACCGATCTCTTGGACATAGCCATCCGCCATGAACCAGACTTCATCAGCTACCTCACGGGCAAAGCCCATTTCATGTGTGACCACGACCATCGTCATCCCACTATCCGCTAGATCTTGCATAACTTTCAAAACTTCGCCGACCATTTCAGGGTCTAATGCACTAGTTGGTTCGTCAAATAAAATAACTTCCGGATCCATCGCTAAAGCACGTGCGATCGCTACCCGCTGCTTTTGGCCCCCAGACAGACTATCTGGGAATTGGTCGGCTTTGTCTAAAAGCCCGACTTTATCAAGCAGTTCTTTTCCGCGTTCTGCGGCTGTCTTTTCATCCACATTTTTGACTTTCATCGGTGCTAACTTGATATTTTCTAAAACGCTCATATTAGGGAAGAGATTGAAACCTTGAAAGACCATCCCCATCTTTTCACGTAAAACATTTAATTGTTTTTCAGAAATATGTGCTAGATCTTGACCATCAAAAATGATCTTACCGCTCGTTGGCTTTTCTAAAACATTTAAGCAACGTAAAAATGTACTCTTACCTGAGCCAGAAGGTCCGATCACACAGATAACTTGACCTTTATTCACTGTTTCGGTGATATCTTTTAAAACTTCATTTTTACCATAATTTTTCTTCAAGTTTTTGATCTCGATCATTTTATCCATGGTTTAACTTCCTTTCAAACAAGTTGAGTAATTTCGACAAACTAAATGTCATGATAAAGTAGATCACCATTGCGATGAACAGTGGCATGACACCCTTATACGTCGCAGATTGCACTAATTGTGTTTGATACATCAGATCGCCGACACCGATGATCGATACGATCGAACTTTCCTTGATCAATGTCACAAATTCATTACCTAAAGCTGGCCAAATGTTTTTTAATGCTTGAGGAATAACAACATAACGATACGTATCTTTTTGTGTCATCCCTAACGAGCGGGCCGCTTCTGTTTGACCTGCTGGGATAGATTCGATCCCTGATCTAATAACTTCAGCAATATAAGCCGCTGAATTCAAAGCAGTCGCAATGATCCCGGCTACCAAGGCTGGTAAGGATTGGATCACCGCACCAACACCAAAGTAAACAAACATCACTTGGACCATCAACGGTGTGCCTCGGATAAACTCGATATAACAAACTGCAATGCTATGTAACAGCTTGTTCTCAGACAGACGCATCAAGGAGAGCAATGTCCCTAAGATAAAACCAAAGAAGACCGCTGTAACAGTGATGATCAAGGTATATTCGATCCCCTTAGCAAAATATGTCCAATAGCTCATCATGGTATTATTCTTAGTAGTTGTTTCCATGTATTTAGCCGCTTCGGGCACATACTTTGTATCAAGTAAATTTTGTTTTTTGATCTGAGCCAATGTCTTATTTGCTGCAGCAACTAGAGCAGGCGAATTTTTTCTAAATGCGATCGCTGAACCAGTTTGATCAGAACTGACGGAAAAGCCTGGATCAAAAGCTAATAATTGATTATTGTTAGCCACATATGCCTTAGCTGTCGGTTCTTCCATTGCGATCCCATTAATTTTACCCGATTGTAGTGCTAAAACTAAGTTATTTAACTTCGAAAGCCCTTTGACAGTAGTATCAGGCATTTGATCTTTAACTAAATTATATTGTAATGATCCATTTTGAGCACCAACTGTTTGTCCCTTGAAATCTGCTAAATTCTTATATTTGCTAGCATCTTTTTTGTTGATGACAATATATTGTTTACCCGAATAATAGATATCAGAAAAATCAACACTTTCTTTTCTTTCAGTTGTCGGGTTCATTGCCGAGATGATCGCATCGACCTTATTTGTTTCCAAAGCCACTAATAGCGAATCAAATGACATATTTTTGATCTCAAGTTTTACACCGAGATCTTTGGCCAATTTTTTAGCGATCTCAATATCGATCCCAACATACTCTGTTTTGCCATCAACTTTAGCTGTAAATTCATATGGTGGATAATCAGCACTTAAACCAACTACCAATTTCCCACTTTTTTTGATATCTTCCAAAGAGGTATCCGTCTGGTCAGCTTTGACGGTTAAATTACTAAGTGGTAAAAAAACAGCAAACATCATGACCAGCATTAAAATAAATTGCTTGAGTTTATTCATTTCCAATAGCTCCTTTTTTAAATTTGTGTGTCGCACCACTTGGCTTGACTCCCACTTCTTATTTTTTAATTTATAGGTATTATACCCCTACAAGATTATTTATGCAATAAATAATCGAAAAAAGTTGTTTTTATACAAAAAATGCCGAATATATCTAATTTGAAATCTAGCCAAAGACCTGTTATCCTTGGGGTAAACAAGTTAAAGTAAGGTGATATTCATGGGTCTTAAGATCAATCAAACCAATAAACTCGAAGATCTCTTCAGTAAATTTGCGATCGAGCCTGAAAAAAAGGCTAAGCGCGAAGAAAAAGAAAGTACCGATCCTAAAAAAGAGGATAAAGATAAGAAAAAATAATGAGAATGCCAGGAACGAAAACTTCACTGGCATTCTCATTATTTGTATCATTATGCATTCGGGGTGAATCCATTTGGATAGCGCCGATTCAACGTATCGATATTCTTTTGTGCGACCTCATCAAAAGGGATATCTGCCCATTGTGCGATCTGAGATAGATACCACAAAACATCTCCCATCTCAGCCACTAATTTTTCACGGTCAAGATCTTTACCTTTAAATGTATAATCTTTCACGAGATCGATCAATTGTCCACTCTCACCAGCTAAGCCTAAGGCACAATTAGTCAAAACCTGTTCATTTCCATATAAAGTTCGATTTGCTGCTGCTTGATATTCATTAAATTCCATCTATTCAGCCCCCATTGTATGTGCATCGATCCATTCCCAGATCTGTTCTTTACCTGTTTTTGTAACTGCTGAAAATAAAATGACTTTATCTTCTTTACGTAGACGTAATTTTTTGCGAATGATGCTTTCACTCTTATTCCACTTACCACGAGCAATTTTATCGATCTTAGTTCCAACGACCAAGATCGGCAAGTTGTAGTAATGTAAAAATTCGATCATTTGGCAATCAAGCTCGGTCGGTTCATGACGCGCATCGACTAACGAGATCACTCCCCGCAATTCTTGCCTTGTTTCAAAATATGTCTCGATCATTTTTCCCCATTTTTCTCGATCTTTTTTCGAAACTTTTGCATAACCATAACCTGGCACATCGACAAAATATAGCTCATCTTCAATATTGTAAAAGTTCAAAGTCTGTGTCTTACCTGGTTGACTGGATGTCCGGGCGTAATTTTTACGATTGATCAAGGTGTTGATCAATGATGATTTCCCCACATTGGAGCGCCCTGATAAGGCGATCTCAGGATACCCTTCTGCTGGGTACTGTTCTGGTCGGACTGCACTGATCGTCAGCTCAACATTATGTACGTCCATATAAATCTGCTACCTCCGTGAAATTCATTTATGTCTAATTCTATCACAAAATCCACACCTACGTGTACTTAAAAAAGAAACGCCCCATGATCCGCAGATCTGGGGCGTGAACTTTGAGAAAAAACGATAGGGCCATGGTCCCATATCATCATTTAACAAAATTATTTTGTTTTTACAACTTCTTTGTCACCGTAGAAACCACAAGCTGGGCAAACGTGGTGTGACTTTCTCAATTCACCACAGTTAGGGCAAGCGCTCATGCCAGGTACTGACAATTTGTAGTGTGTACGACGTAATCTCTTACGTGTTTTAGATGTTTTACGTGCTGGTACAGCCATCGAGAAACACCTCCTTCAAAATTTTAAAAATATCCAACAAAAAGAATTTTACTTGTTATTCATCACTTTTGCAACTAATCTTTAGAATTTTCGAAAAAATCCTTGAGTTTAGCCAAACGCGGATCAACACCATCTTCATCTTTTTGCATTTTCTTTAACTCACCTTCACTGACAACGTTCCAATCGCCACCATTAGGCATTGTCGCATCATCTTGTTGTTCGGCTTTCGTTAAAACCTGCATCGGAATTTGTAACAAAATATTGTCTTCGATCACACTATTGAGATCTAAAATGTCATTTTCTAAAACGATCACAACATCTGTATCCTCAAACCGTGAAAGATCACGCTCATGGTGACTGACATAATGTTCCGTAAATTCAAACTCTAAGTCAACTTCAGCTGGTTCAAGTGAACGCGTTGAAGGTAATGTGACTGTCGTTTTAACTTTGGCATAGCCTAAGACACCTAATTCATCAACTGAAAAGACACCTTTGACCAAAACCGGGGAAACATCCAGAATCTCTGGACGCCGTTTTTGTAAAGAAGCTTTAAGTTCTAAAGTTTCTTCAAACATCAACGGTTCATCAGCAGTTTGGCGCAATTCATTTAATGACCATTTCATGCTATATTCCTCCTAATGCAACAAAATTGATTATACTTGCTTTAAAAAGCTTTGTCAATGCTTTTTCCTTGACACCTATTTAAAAAATGCGTATTGGCGCTCTTTTTAGATCCTGTTCCACCTGATTTTGAAGCTGGTAAATTTTCCCAGCGCGATAATCAACGCGATAAGCCTCATTTTTATCATCCTTAGAAACTTTAGCAATTATCTGACATACACTCGTCTTTTTAGCTCGCCGCAATACCTGTTGACCCTTAGCATTAAAGCCTAAAAGCCGCATATATGGATCTTGGTCATACTCTTTGACCTCAGCAGGTGTTAGATCTAATAATAAGGCACAAGCTAAGCGTGACAAACGTGTATACGTGAAACGCTTGGTCTTGACAGCTTTTAACCACTGATCAAAATCGGCTGTGCTCGGTAACCGTTCCATTTGCTCTTTTAAGCGATATTCGATCCCCTCAGCCATTCCGTAGATCTCACTTAACTGTGCTGGCGTAGTTGACAGCAATTTATACTTTAAATATGGGAAAAAATCATCCCATGTCAGTAATTTTTGCGTTTTTAATGTCTCTAACGTAGTCTCAGGGACATAATCGCTCAGTTTCACTAAATTTCCCGCTAGATAATGCTGTCTGATCGCAGTCGCACTGGCGATCGTTCCCGCTTTTAATTCTACTTCATGATAATTTGCATTTTTTCGCTGGATCGGGTTCAAGCACAAAGGCTCACCCAACTTTAAATTTGCTTTAGCATACGCCAGTCCTAAAAGATCATTTGGCTGATCGACATTATGACCGATCTTAGTAGCAACTGCTTTTTGAAATGTTGCCGCATAAGATTCACTATATGTTTTAAAATCACCGTGTGTACTCTGGACTAAGCGCGCATAAGCGGAAAAATCATACTCCGCATGCTCAGCACCAAAAAATAGATCCGTCACGCCTAATGAGGCTAGGATCGAGACCCCATTAAAAGCAAAACGGTCAGCTGGTTGAACACAGGCCAAAACAGGCATCTCGACCACAAGATCAGCTCCATTAGCTAGTGCTTGTTTGGCACGCGTCCATTTGTCAAAGCTAGCTGGTTCACCCCGTTGCAAAAAATTTCCACTCATTGCTACCACTAATGGTGCATCGGGGAACTTTTTTTTGACTTCCTTTATCTGATAAAGATGTCCATTATGAAATGGATTATATTCAGCAATAATTCCCGCAACTGGCATTTTTATCCCCCTATTTACTTATGGCAACTAAAAAACCACCGCGTCGTTTCCAAAGTAAGCTCACCTTTACCAAAGTCAGCACTTACCGTGATATCCTTAAATCCCGCTTGGGTCAATAGACGCTGGTAAACTTCTAATTCATAAGTCCGTTCATGATGGATCTCACTGACTCTTTCATAACTCTCTAGTGCCTCATTCCAAACAAAAAAGGTCAATTCATGGACCGCGCTATGTTCAAATTCGTCCGCAAAACTACTCCAGATAAAAGCTTGATCTTCAGCAGTATAATTATACATGTAGCCTGGGTAGATCTCATCAGTTTGATAAGGTGTGATCACATCAAAAATGAATTTCCCATCATTTTCTAGATGCTGATAAACTTCTTTAAATGCTTGGAGCACTTGGGATTCATCTTGTAAGTAGCAAAATGAATCCGCAAAACAAGTCACAGCATCATACTGTCCTACTTCGCTCAGGTCTAACATATTTCCTTGCATAAATGGGATCGCTAAATTAGCTTCTCTAGCATGCATTTCAGCTAAAGCTAACATCTCTTCTGACAGATCGACCCCTGAAACTTGATAACCATTTTGAGCTAACATGACCGCTAGACGTCCAGCGCCACAGGCTAGGTCCAGTATCTGACCTGTAGTCTTGGGTAGCTCTTGCTCAACAAAATCCAACCATTGATCATACATCGTTGGTTCCATCAGCTCGTCATAGAGTTTTGCAAAATTCGAATAGATCATCTTAGTCTTTGATCCATTCTTCGATATCAACTAATGGTGCATCAGACCATAATTTTTCTAAGTTATAGAATTGACGTGTTTCTTCTTTGAAGACGTGCACGATCACATCCCCTAGATCAAGTAAGATCCAGTTAGCGCCATCTTTACCTTCAACACTTTTGATATCTTCATTTGCTTCATGAACTTTTTCAACGATCGCTTCAGTTACAGCTTTGACCTGTCTTTCAGAACCGGCTTGCATGATCACAAAATAATCAGCTAATAAACTGATATTTTGGACATCTAAAGCAACGATATCTTCTGCACGCTTGCTATCTGCAGCGCGAACAACTAATTCTAATAATTCTTGACTGTTCATATAGTCCTCCTAAATAGGCTACGATGCGACATATGCATTATATGTCAAGATCGCAGCGGGATAAATTGTTTTATTATTATTCATCAAATATAGCAGTGTATGTTTAGTTTCAAACTCGACCGCTGCACGTAAACTTTTAGCAGCTATCTGACGTGCTTGGTCGACCCCAGGAAAATCACGTCCTGGTTCGATATAATCAGCCACATACACGATCTGATCTAAGGTCGTCATTTCTTTGGCCCCCACTGTATGGTGCCGGACCGCATTTAAGATCTCTTCATCGGTGATCTTTAATTCTTTTTTGATGATCTCAGCACCTACAACTCCATGCCAGATAAAATTGTTCCAATTCAGTAGATCTTGATCTAATCCAGTTTGAGCGATCAGCGCTTTAAACTCTGAATCACTACGTTCTTTAGCATAATCATGGACTAGAGCTGCCACACTGGCTTTTTCAAGCTCATAATCGTTAGCTTGGGCTAATTCTAATGCTGCTTGTTCGACTCCTAAAATGTGTTTAAAACGTTTTTCACTGACCTGTTCTTTGATTTTAGCGATCAGCTCTTCACGTGAACCAGTATAATAATGTTTTTGGTATTCAACTGTTTGTGTCATGATAAAGACCTTCTTGTTTGATATAATTTTCTACTTCACTTGTTACCAAGTACTTGATCGAACGACCTTGTTGCAATCTTTCCCGGATCATCGATGAACTGATATCGATCCGCAAAACGTCGACCCAGATCAAAGGGTAGTCACTTTTTTTCTCATAACCTTTGCGTTCCACACTGACAAATTGGATCATTTTGACCAATTCATCGATTTTATACCATTTAGGCAAATACTCGACCATGTCTCCCCCGATGATAAAGTAAAGATCAGCATTGGGATATAGCTTCTTGAGCTCTTGGACAGTGTCATAAGTGTAGCTGATCCCACCACGTCTGATCTCAATATCTTCGAGTTGAAATTTAGGCTCGGAAGCAATACTCATTTCGACCATATGCAGGCGATATTTGGCAGCGATCGCAGCTTTTTGATCAATGTGTGGGGGTAAATTATCTGGCATAAATAATACTTTATCTAGATCAAGTTGCTCTTGCACCTGCTTAGCCACGATCAAATGTCCTAAATGAGGTGGATTAAAGGTCCCACCCATGATCCCGATCCGTTCACGGCTATCAGCCTTTAATGGTTGAACTTGAACTTTAGAAGCCACCGTCGTTTCGGTCTTTAGCATACTACACACCTCTTAGAGTTTAGTGACTTCAAGTGAATATGAACGATCATCGCGTTTATCTGCTTGTTTGAACAATACTAAAACATGACCGATCTTTTGAACGACTTGGATATCGGTATTGTCTTCGATAAACGCGATCACTTCTTCATCTTCGACCAATGCATTTTGTAAGATATTTATCTTAAATAATTCACGTTTCTCAATGGCATCTTCGATCTGAGCAAGCCAGTTAGCACTCAAACCTTCTTTCCCCACTTGAAATAACGGACGCATTCCGTGTGCTTGAGCCCGTAAATAGCGTTTTTGTTTACCCTTAAGTTTCATATTCTAATTCCTCTCCTAAACCATCGCTCTTCTTAAAATAACAGCTACTCCTTCTGGGGCCCAGCCTGCAACGACACTATTAGCTTTAACTGTGACCCAACCTAAGCCTGCAAAAACAAGATCACTTTTTTCGGTCGTTTTAAATTCAAAACGCACTAGCTTTGGAAAATCTTTCATTTCTTCAGCTGTCGGTGGAGTCAATAACGTACCTGCATGCTTAGCATAAAATTCGGTCGCTTTTGTTGTTTTAGTCCGATGGATCATTAAGTTATTATCAGTATAAACGATCACACCTTGCTTTCCACCAGAGATATAGTCAAAACGAGCTAAAGCGCCAAAGAAGAGAGTTTGACCTTCGTTTAACTGATAAACTTTAGGCTTGATCTCTTTTTGTGGTGCAGCCAATCGTAAAGCCTTAGGCGATAAATAATGCGCCATTTGATGCTTATGAATGATCCCTGGGGTATCGATCAAGAAATGACCGTCGCCAAATGGGATCTCGATCCGATCAAGTGTTGTTCCTGGAAAACGAGAAGTCGTGATCAAGTCTTTGACCCCTGTCGTTTGGTTGATGATCCGATTTATCAGAGTCGATTTACCCACATTAGTGACTCCAACAACATATACATCGCGACCTTTGCGATATTTGTCGATCAATTCTAAAAGATCTTCGAGGTCTTTTCCACGTTTTGCGCTAGTCAAAGCGACATCTATCGGACGAAGCCCCTGTTTGTTAGCCTCTTGTCGCATCCAATCTTTGATCTTAGAACGCTTCAGTGAATGTGGTAAAAGATCTTCCTTATTACCGACTAATAAAACAGGGTTATCTCCTACAAAGCGGTGTAATCCTGGAATGAGCGAACCGTTAAAATCGAAGATATCAACGACATTGACGATCAAGGCATCATTTTGCCCGATCTGATTTAGCAAGCGCAAAAAGTCATCATCAGTTAAAGAAACGTCAGCTACCTCATTGTAGTGGCGTAATCTAAAGCACCGTTGACAATAAAGCTCATTATTTTCTAAGCCCTTTTGGATCGCTGCTTGTGGGGTATAACCAGGTTCAGCTTTAGCTTCAGATTGGATCTTAGCCCCACAACCGATACAATATAATTCTTCATTTTCAGTCATCTAGTGTATGCCCCCATTTTGTACTCAATCTATCTTTTTTGATCAAACGTTTTTTAACGATCTTTTCAAAGAAACGATTGATCTTAGTGTTCCACGCATCAGAATCCACTAGTGGCTTGACCAAAATACTACGGATCCCAGCATTATTTGCAGCCATTACATCAGTCATCAATTGATCACCAACTAAAACGACCTCATGTTTCTTTAGATCATAGCGCTTCAAAGCAATTTTGATCCCACGGGTAAGTGGCTTCAAAGCCCGAGAAATAAAGGGGAGTTCTAAAGCTTTTAAAGCGTGTTCGATCCGCTTATGCTTGTTATTTGACACTACGACCACTGGGATCTTAGCATCTTCCATCTTGTGTAACCACGCATGCAATTGAGGTGTACCATCGGGATCATCCCAAGCGATCAATGTATTATCAAGATCAGTCAAAACGACCTTGATCCCTTTTTCTTTTAACTCAGTAGGTGAAAGATCATAGATCGACTCGACCATCCATGTTGGTTCAAATTTATTGAGCAAAGTATATCTCCTTCAAAATATAGTCTTTAACTATTATTATATGCTAGCAAAACTACTTTTAGCAAAATTTTAATGTGACAGCTAAAGAAAAAAGCCGAGACAACAGTAGTCTCAGCCTTTTAACTAAATGAGTGACAAATTATTTTGCCAAAGCTTTCTTAGCTTCATCAACAAGCGCTGTGAAAGCAGCTGCATCGCTGATTGCAAGATCAGCTAACATTTTACGGTTAACATCAATGTTAGCTAATTTCAAACCGTGCATCAACTTGCTGTAGCTGATATCGTTCATACGAGCTGCTGCGTTGATACGAGCAATCCATAATTTACGGAAGTTTGATTTTGTCTTACGACGATCGCGGAATGCGTATTGGTAAGACTTCATAACTTGTTGCTTAGCTACTTTAAATTGGATATGCTTTGAACCGCGGTATCCTTTAGCTAATTTGATCATTTTTTTACGGCGTTGACGCGTAACTGTTCCACCTTTAACACGTGGCATGGTTAATTCCTCCTTAAACTTAGCCCGACGTTATGCGGGACTCACAAAACTGATCTGTGCGCTGAAAAAACGATCCAACAATCGCTTCTGCAAAGCACAATAATGATGCAATCTTACATTGCAACCGAGTAATAGAATCTCAATAATTATTTCATTTGAGAAAGCATTTGCTTGATACGCTTCATATCTGAAGCAGATACCATTGCTGGCTTACGCAATTGACGGCGTTGTTTCTTTGTCTTGCCGTGGAAACGGTGAGATGTGAAAGCGTGAGCACGCTTCAAACCACCATTTCCTGTACGCTTAAAGCGTTTTGCTGATGCGCGGTGTGTTTTTTGTTTTGGCATAATACTGTACTCCTCCTAAATAAACTATCAGCCTATTTTTCGGCTTTAGGCGCAAGCATCAAGAACATGCTGCGTCCATCCATTTTTGCTTTAGATTCGACTGTTGCAACATCATCTGTTTCCGCAGCAAATCTATCAAGAACTTCGCGTCCGATCTCTTTATGTGTGATCGCACGACCCTTAAAGCGAATAGATACCTTAACTTTGTCACCTTTTGTCAAGAATTTACGTGCATTCTTGACTTTAGTATTAAAATCGTTAGTATCGATCGTTGGGCTCAAACGAACTTCTTTAACGTTGATCACTTTTTGCTTTTTACGAGCTTCACGCTGTTTCTTCTGCAACTCAAAACGATACTTCCCATAATCCATGATCTTGGCAACAGGTGGTTTTGCTTTAGGTGCTACCAAAACAAGGTCTAAGTTAGCTTGCTCTGCCAACTTCAAAGCTTCTTGCTTAGATTTGACCCCCAACTGGGAACCATCATCAGCAATCAAGCGTAACTCACGTGCGCGAATGCCTTCGTTTACCATCTTATCAACTGCTATGGCGTTTCACCTCCAAAAAAATTCAGAGAAAATGCAGAAAAAATGCGGGTATCTCGTCAAATTACAAGACACCCGCACAGATCCGTTTTTATCGGAATTACATTTCATAATTCTGCCCCGGGACTAATTGTCCCCTAGGCGAGAAGCGGGAGCCTCTGCTTTTTTTCTCAACTGTTATAGCATAACATAACTTTCATATTGAAACAACTAATTTTTTCAAAAAAGTTGATCTTTACCTTACGCAAGATATTTACTGCCTTCGTGAATACTGAGAGCAGACAATTCGTTACGATATGTTGCAATGAAGCCAGCCACCCACTTAGGATCAGTCTTTGAATAATCACGTAACGCCCAACCGATCGCTTTATTGATAAAAAATTCATTACTACCAAGATTATTTATGATGACCTTAGCTAAAAGTTTTGTATCAGTTTGCTTCTTCAATAACAATTGAAATTCAAGTGTGACCCTTTTGACCCATAAATTGCTATCTTTACTCCAAGTAAGCATTACCTGCGTCATTTCTTTTGGATAGCGCAAATACAAGTCTGTGAACACTTTGACTAAAGTATCGACAGTTTCCCACCACGACTTAGTTATGACCAATTTTTTCAACTTAGGCAGATCTTCTAATGTTGTAAATTTCTTCATTTGCACTAAATAATCACAGGCAACATATTGATATTCTCTTTGGGACTTTTGCCAACAGATCTCAACAAATTCCCAATCTATCTTAGCTGTTTTTTTGGCATTTTTAAAAGCAGCACGGCAAAGTTGCCGACGCTTAGGGGTTTTTATACCTAAAAATTCAAATTGATCACGCATATACGCTGACATACTTTTAGCTTGTTTAGCATCACCTTCTAGACTCAGCATATCTATCACAGTAAATAGATCATCTTTGGTTTTCATCTGGTTTTTTCGTCACTTCCGATCATTTCTTAATTTTTCTATTCTTCTCTAAAATAATCTAAAGATCTCTGAGTTATCAGTTAAATTGCCAAAAATCCATTTGATATCTATCCCAGTCCGGATCATACGTTCACGTTTAGCTTTTATTACATTAGAAACGTTGACCACATCTAAAACGATCCCTTCTTCAACTATCAGTAATATAACTTTTTCAAATTTTAACGGTGAATCAAAACCACCATTGATCTGATACCTACTAATAAAATCAGTAGCGATCAATAACTTACCTGTATATATGACTGGCAAGTTTACGTCTAGATAGTAATTGTCACCATGCAAAAAGATACTACCAAATTCAGCAAAGTAACCACTATAATTAGCAAGTTGTTCACGTATAGATAATTTGCGGGGAAAAATATTATTTATCGGTAAATTTTGATCAGTCATTACAGCTAGATCTTTGAGCACCAATTCATCATCTACGATCGTGAATCTACATAACCTTCCACGATAGTTTGCAGTGTTGTAGCTGGTTGTTGTTATTCTAAAAGAAGCTATATCAAAAAGATCGCTCCCTTTTGAAATTCCGACCAACTCATACTCATTTCCTTCATAAAGAAATTTATCTGACGTCTGATGCGTCATAAGGTCACCTTCTAAAAAATTTCTCAGCTTCATTCTAACAATTCCATAGTTCCATTTCCATAAAAAAACCGACCATAACTCTTTGTCATGATCAGTCATAAAATCATATTTAAAAATCTTCTTCGCGGTAACCGACTTGTTCCATATTCTTGCGACCACGTTGTAAAATATAGATCGCCACGATAACTAATACGATCCCAACTACTTCGATCCAATTCATACCAAGGCCTAAGAATATCACACTCAAGACCGCTGTCGTAGCTGGTTGTAAGGCATCCATGATACTAATAACATCGGATGGCGCAAAACGTGAACTGTATAGCAATAAACCAAATGGAATGATCGTCCCCAACAAGATGACTGTTGAGATCGAAAGAACTACCCCACCTGTGATCACTGGAGGATCGACCCACACAGGACGATATGCATTAAATAATATTCCTGCGATAAAAGTCCCCCAGCCTAAGATCACGATCGGTGGATGATCTTTTGCGATCGGCTTTGGTAAAACGACATAAAATGCAGCCGTAATACCAGAACCGATCCCCCAAAGTAATGAATCCATTGGAATCGACATTTGCGTGAAATCACCTTTTGTAATTGCTAAAATGACCCCAACTAGGGCAACAACAAAGGCGATCATATCAGTCGATAATGGCCGTTGCTTTTTGATGAAGATCCCACCTAAAACAATAAACAATGGACTTAGATATTGCAAGATCGTAGTTGCTGAAGCGTTACCTTTTTGAATCGAAATATAAAATGTCAACAGGTTAGCCATCAAACCAAAGATCGCATAAGCTAATAAATGCCCAAATGTTCTCCATGACGAAAAGACACCAAATGTCTTTTTACCATACATAAATAAACTAATGATCAACAAAATCACGCCTGCACCCATTGTTCTGATCGACAAATACCAATCAGCTGGGAGGTTTTGATTTTGTGAAATAAATTGAACCGTTGTACCAGAGATCCCCCAGACAGCCGAAGCAACAGCTGACCAAAAGATCCCCTTCATAACGTTATTAGACGTTGCTTTCATTTTATTCCCTCCAAACATCTTATTATATTCGGAAAGAACTAATTTGGCAATATACCATGTTAGAAAAAGTTACAAAGAAGGGGGAGCGTTCGTGTATCATCCTTTACCATTTTTGCTAATAGACGCAAAGCATCTAAACACGCTATCTGATCTTAAAGACGTTTCCCAAATTCTATTTATTAAACTCGATCAAATAACCCAGTATGTCGTTTATATTCAATAGTTGTATCATGCTCTTTATTTGCTAAATATCTAGTATAGTTGGTTGCTGCCCATTCGACTTTGGTAGCACTTGCTTCGACTACCCGATAAAACTGCACTCTATCCCAAATATCATTTCGCGTTAAATACATTACTTGAGCTACCAGTTGCTCTGTTTCACGCCTAAAACACGATAATTGATCGGACAATTCCATTCTTTGTGCATTGAATTGTCGTTTTTTATACAAATATTCTTCTGCCATTCTTGTTTAGTTTGTTTCATCGCCTACCTCCTGAAGCGGTGTAACTAATTTAGGACACTTGATGGCACCTAGGTAACTTTTAGCTGCCTGCGCGGTCTTTCCTTGCAATGCACCTGCTAGGGACTCGGGCAAAACTTGTGTCGTTTGATGATCCATCGCACTCGCTAATTCAGCTAGCTCCGCGGTCGAATTTTGTTTTAACGTTTTTATTTTGGTAACTTTAGTCGTGATCAAGGCTTGGATCGCTAAGCGTTCTAAAATTTTTTGTTGTTCTTTTAAGATCGCCTCGAATTGCTTAGCTTGACTACTTTTCATTAGTTCTCCCCTCAGTTCAATATTTAAATAGTTCCTTACTTGCTTTAGTGTCATCTTCTTGGATATTTTTAGCTACTTTCAATAAATTCTTACTAAAATCTGCTGTCTTATGCTGATATTGTTGAATTTGCCTGAGATTTTGGGTAGCTTGTTCGCTGTTCCAGAGCCGCTCTTTAGTATATGGTGCGATCATTTCTTCGATCTCGGCATCCGATAAATGCTTTCTGAGCGCATAAGCACCTTGTGCGATCTCTTGGGCGATACTTGTTATCTCATCTTCAAGCTCTTGTTGGGTAATCTGCCTGTTCAGGCGTAGCCTCTTAATGTTTTCGCCGATATAGATGTTCATATTTTGTCCTTTCCGGATTCAATATATTTTGGTACTGTGCCGTATATTTTGCAGTATTCTGTTTTTATTATATTGATATTTTTATACCATGTACAGAGCTTCGCGGGAAAGTTCCGTTTAACTGGTGGTTAAAAAAGTATCTTGTGGATTTTTTACAACCTTTGAAAATCTTGGAATAGTTATTTCGACTGTTGTGGGGAGGTTCTTGAAGCGGGCACTATGTCTCTGTGATTGGAAATTTTGGCATTTAGTGGCATTAACACGATAAATATGATACAATGATTCGGAAGGGACAAAAGGCGCCCCGGTTTGGGCGGCGCGGAAAAGAGGAAGAAGATGAAATTGATATCCTGGAATGTAAACGGGCTGCGTGCATGCATGCAGAAGGGATTTATGGAGTATTTCAAAGAGGCCCATGCGGATATTTTCTGTCTGCAGGATTCGGAGCAGGCAGAGAGTTATTATCATATGCTTGCGGGGCAGATCGCGGACGGTCTGGAGCCGGAAACGCTTGCGGGGACGAACTTTACTGCGGAAACGACCATGGAAGAGTTTGCGGATGCGCTGCGGCAGCA
>NZ_CAQLEL010000124.1:0-1473 GCF_948826705.1 uncultured Ligilactobacillus sp. | reverse complement strand
GCAAAAGGCTTAGGTTTAACGGGTGATGAAGCTGATAAAGCGAAAGGTAAGCTAGATTTTAGCGGTGTAGCTCGGATCTTTTCAACTGTATCGCAGGCTTTGAATACAGTTTTGAGCTTTGTTAAGCCAGTAGTAAGTGCGTTAGGAGAGATGGCGGGTGTTATTGCTAAGTCTGCTTTTTCAACATTCGCAGATGTGCTTAATGACGTTGGTAAAGCGTTAGGTGCTGCGTTTGATAAAATATCACCACTTATTCCCGCATTGAGTGATACTGATAAAAAAATGTCTGCTATTACTAAACATGAAGGAGCTCTAAAGGCTGTTGGTGTCGCGTTAGGATCAATTGCAACAGCTTTTACAGCAATTAAGGCGGCTTCTACAGTTGCGAGCGTTGTTACATCGGCAGCCTCTGCTTTTAAAGTGCTATCTGGAGCTATTGATATTGTCGGTGCTTCACTTTTGGTTTTCGGAGACTTCCTTGCAGCTAATCCAATAATTTTGATTATTGGTGCAGTAATAGCATTGGGCGTCGTAGTTTACGAAGCTTACAAGCACTTCAAACCATTCAGAGATTGGGTGAATAAAACTTGGGATGCACTCAAGAGTTTTGGATCTGGAGTTGCTAAAGTTGGCAAACAAATCTATCACGGTATTGTTGATGGATTATCCGGAGTAATATCTTGGATCAAGAAATGGATCAAAAATATCGGAAAAGTAATTGATGACATTACAAAAACTATAAAGAAGCCACTTTCAAATATTTGGAAAGAGATCCAACCAATTGTTAAGTCAGGTATGAAAGTTATCTCTGCTATCATTGATCTTGAAATGACGGTCTTAAAGAAAGGTTGGTCAACAGCTTGGGGCTTAATGTCTGGTGCTGTTAAGTTGGCTTGGAAAATAATTGAACCAATTGTAAAAATTGGTATGAAGATTATTTCTAATGCTATCAAAGTCGAAATGGAAATAATTAAAATAGCTTGGAAACTTGCTTGGAATGCTTTATCTACGACTGTTAAAGTGGTTTGGAAAGTCATGGAACCTATCGTTAAATTAGGGATGGGCATTATAAAGGGTATTATCTCTGGAACGATGAGTGTTATCAGTGGTCTTTGGAAAGGTGCATGGAACTTGATCAAGGGCGTCTTACATGGCGTTTGGGAGATAATGAAGCCAATCGTAAAAACTGCCTTAGATGTGATAGCAGACGTCATCAAGATCGTAACAAATGCGATCAAAGGCAACTGGTCTGGCGTTTGGAATGGTATTAAAAACCTATTTAGTGATATTTGGAACGGTATTAAGTCTATTGGGTCGGGAGCAATTAACGGTCTGAAAGATATCATTATCGGAGTTGCTAAAGGTATTGACAGTGCTTGGAGAGGAATTTGGGACGGCGTTGCAAAATTCTTTAGTGGGATTTGGGATGGTATGAAAAATGCTGCTAAGGCTGGATTTAATGGGATCATTGAT
>NZ_CAQLEL010000123.1:0-12020 GCF_948826705.1 uncultured Ligilactobacillus sp. | reverse complement strand
TATTTTGAATTTGAGCAAAATATTAAAACAGGACGATCTAAAATGCAGCAAGCATTACAGGTATTCAACATTTTAGGCGAAAATGATATTCATAGTCAATATGCAAGTCATTATACTAAGACTATAGGAGCAAAAAATCATAGTGGAAAAATATAAAATAATGTGGGGCGAAACCTCTGATCGCGGATGGTATTTACAATTATTATATGGAACAATAGAGATATGTAAAAAGCGGTCGTAAATGATTTAAAAACCATTTACGATCGCTTTTTGGATATTTATGCCACAGCTCAAGGCTAAAGAATATAACAAGTACGAGCTTAGCAAGATGATTTTTTAGTTTGGATCACAATGCTCATAATAACCAGACGCGCCATTAAAATAGTTGAGCATGGTAAGAAAAATAAGCTATAAAAAATATTGATCTTTTTTAGCTTATTGTTTTTCTCATTAAGAGATCAGCCGATCATTTTTGATGTGTTTCAAAAATTCCTGATAATAAGGTTCAAAGACATCTTGTTGTTCTTTAGGGGTACCAAGCATCTGTTTTGGAAAGAAAAAGCGCTCGTCACCCAGTTCTTTATCAGTTACAGCCTTGACTAGAGGTGAGACCTCAGATAGTTCTTCTAGGTCGCCATTTGGTTGGATCAAATTGATCTTGGCTTTAGAATCATAAAGTGCATAGGGCAAGTTGAAACTATCATTAGTTGCAGTGTAGTAATTGGCGTCATAGCCAGAATTGGTCACTAGTGAGGCTAATTTTGGTAACAACTCAGCTTGCTTTTCTGTAACGCGTACTGATTTTAAAGGCTGGCGATCTAAGAAGCGTTGGGCTAAGTCGCTTAGGATCGGATCTTTAGCAGTCCGCCAGTTTTCAAAGCAAGTATTTAAGATACCATCGTCAAGGCGCAAGTAATCTGCTAGCGTGAAATCTTTTTCAAAGAAAGGCCGTAACAGTTCAGCGGCAAAATCTTTTGGTAATTTGCCAGCTAAATAGAGATCTTTAGCTCGCTTGAGCAAATGTCCCAAAATAACTTCCATTGAGCGTGAAACGGGATGGAAATAGACTTGTTGATACATTTGAAGCCGACTGATGATGTAATCTTCGACCGCATGCATCCCACTGTATTCAAAGACGATCCCATTTTTGCTTGGACGCATAACACGTAAGATCCGGGTCAGATCAAATGTTCCGTAGTTAGCCCCAGTAAAATACGAATCGCGTAAAAGATAATCCATCCGGTCAGCGTCGATCTGGCTAGAGATCATTTGGACGACTTGGGGATTTTGATAAGTCTTAGCGATCACGCTAGCAACTTTTTTGGGAAAATCAGGCGCAACTTGCTTTAAGACTGCATTGATCTGGGTATCTTCTGATGTGATGATCGTGCGGGTCATTTCTTCATGGTCAGTTTCAAAAATATGCTCAAAAGTATGTGAGTAAGCACCGTGTCCAACATCATGCAAAAGTGCAGCACATAATGCTACTAAGCGCTCATTATCATCCCACCCTCCATCAGCTGGTGTTTTAGTGGCATAGTTTCGTGCAAATAGATCACAGATCCGCCGTGTGATCTCGTAAACGCCGACCGAGTGTGTGAAGCGGGAATGCTCGGCGCTATGAAATGTGTAATTAGTCGTTCCCAGCTGTTTGATCCGACGCAAACGTTGGAATTCGCGGGTA
This sequence comes from uncultured Ligilactobacillus sp., assembly GCF_948826705.1. NCBI lineage: Bacteria > Bacillati > Bacillota > Bacilli > Lactobacillales > Lactobacillaceae > Ligilactobacillus > uncultured Ligilactobacillus sp. Next base: position 10,336 of record NZ_CAQLEL010000123.1, on the reverse strand, counting down.
TTGATCAGATCGAGAATGACTTGATGTTTGATATAGATGTAGTCATGGATCGGGTCACGCAAGACCTTTTCTAAGGGTAACATTTTTGAGGTATAGCGAGTTGTGATTTTAAAGCCCCCTTCGTAATAATTATTGTTATAATAAGTATATACGTTGAGTGATCAATTGTACATGTTTAGAAATGGGGTAGAGCGTTTTGACAATGCAAGTACCAGTGGAAATAAAATTAAGAACTGTTCAAACTCAGGCGAGTGAGATCGAAAAATTTGAATTGCTCGAACAGGGTGAATTGACGCGTAAGGGAGAAACTGTATATTTGCGGTATACTGAGGCTAAAGCTGGCGCTCAAACGATTTTAAAGATCAAGCCAGCTGAATTATTGCTGACCAGACGCCAAAGGCAATTAGCTTTGCAATTAAATTTAGCTGAGGGTCAGCAAACCAATGCTAAGTATAAGACAGCTTATGGGATCATTCCTTTGGTGGCTAAGTGTACGACTTACAAATATGAACAGATCGCTGAAACTAGCGGTGAGTTAAAGGTGGAGTACCGTTTATATTCGGGTGAAGAATTATTGGGAGAATATAAATTAGAATTGCAATTCAAGGCTTAATATTGTAAGATGAAGAGTAAACTGTGGAAAGGACGTGTACCAGTTTGGAGCTAGAAAAATTCAAAGATGCTAACCGCAATGAATTATCAATGGTCGAAGTTGCACACGCAATTTTGAGTCAAAAAGGTGATGTGATGGCCTTTGCTGACTTAACAAACGCAATTCAAGAATATCTTGGTAAGAGCGACCAAGAGATCCGTGACCGTTTAGCGCAATTTTATACAGATTTAAATGTTGATGGCAGCTTCATCTCTTTAGGGGATAATCTTTGGGGCTTACGCTCATGGTATCCATTTGAATCGATCGACGAAGCACTCGTTCACTCTGAAGACGAAGAAGAAGAAGCTCGTCCACGCAAGAAGCGTAAGAAGGTCAATGCTTTCTTGGCTGATGCGACTGACGATGATGACGTGATCGATTATAATGATGATGATCCAGAAGATGTCGATCTAGATGATGATTATGATGATGAAGATGAAGATGATGAAGATCGCGAATTGAAAGCTTATAGCAAAGATCTAAGCGATATCGACGATCCAGAAGATGAAGAAGATGATCTTCCAGATGGGATCGAAGGTCAGTTGACTGAATTATCGGATGCTGATTTAGAGGATTAATAATTTTGTGCTTGACGTCAAGCAATGTTTTAGGTAAAATTCAATATGGGCGCTTCACTTATATGTGAAGTCAGACGTACGGCAAGGCAAGCTCCCTATTCTAAGAGGTGAATAGGGAGCTTGTTATTTTTGTTAGTTCTACCCTGATAAATTAAACTAAAGGAGCATTTAATAATGACCAAGTATATTTTTGTTACGGGCGGCGTTGTTTCATCTCTAGGCAAAGGTATCGTTGCCGCTTCACTAGGCCGTTTATTGAAAAACCGCGGATTAAAAGTTACGATCCAAAAATTCGATCCCTACATCAACGTTGACCCAGGGACTATGAGTCCATATCAACACGGTGAAGTTTTCGTGACCGATGATGGTACAGAGACTGATTTGGATCTCGGTCACTATGAACGCTTCATTGATATCAATCTGAACAAATACTCAAACGTTACAACAGGTAAGATCTATTCTGAAGTTTTGAAAAAAGAACGTCGTGGAGATTATTTAGGGGCAACAGTCCAAGTTATCCCACATATCACTAATATGATCAAAGAAAAGATCATGCGTGCTGGAACGATCACAGATGCTGATGTTGTGATCACCGAAGTTGGGGGAACGGTAGGTGATATCGAATCATTACCTTTCCTTGAAGCTTTGCGTCAGATGAAGTCTGAAGTTGGTAGCGAAAATGTAGTTTATATCCATACTACTTTGGTACCATATTTGAATGCAGCTGGAGAAATGAAGACAAAGCCAACCCAACACAGTGTTAAGGAATTGCGTGGTTTAGGTATCCAACCAAATATCTTAGTTGTGCGGACTGAAAAACCGATTTCTCAAAGTATGCGTGATAAGATCGCAAACTTCTGTGACGTTGAACCAGAAGCTGTGATCGAATCAATGGACGTGGATACACTTTATCAGATCCCGTTGAACTTACAAACACAACATATGGATGAGATCGTATGTAAGAAGTTACATCTCGATACACCAGCAGCTGATATGACTGATTGGAGCAAGCTGGCCGATAAGGTGCGTAATTTAGATGGTGAAGTTAAGATCGCTTTAGTTGGTAAATATGTCCAATTGCCAGATGCATATATCTCAGTTAATGAAGCTTTACGTCATGCTGGTTATGCGCTTGATTCTAAGATCAAGATCGATTACTTTGATTCTGAAAAGTTGACAGCTGAAAATGTTGCTGAAAAGCTCGGTGGTTACGATGGTATCATCGTACCTGGTGGTTTTGGTGATCGTGGTCTTGAAGGTATGATCCAATCGATCCGCTATGCTCGTGAAAATGATGTACCATTCTTAGGTATCTGCTTAGGTATGCAAATGGCATGTATTGAATTTGCCCGCGATGTGTGTGGACTTGAAGATAGCAATACTGCTGAAGTGGATCCTAATGCTAAGAATAAGATCATCGATCTAATGGCAGATCAAGCTGAAATTCAAGATATGGGTGGTACACAACGTCTAGGGCTTTATCCATGTAAATTAAAACCTGGGACAAAGACAGCAAAAGCTTACGGTAACCAGGACGTGATCCAACAACGTCACCGTCATCGTTATGAATTTAACAACCAATACCGTGAGATCATGGCACAAAAAGGCTTAGTCTTTGCAGGTACTTCACCAAACAATCATTTAGTTGAAGTTGTGGAAATTCCAGAAAACAAATTCTTCGTGGCTGCTCAATACCACCCAGAATTCTTATCTCGTCCACAACGACCAGAAGGTTTATTTGCGGCCTTTGTAACTGCTGCTGCAGGAAAATGATCAAAAAGCACTCCATCTGGGGTGCTTTTTTAGTATAGCTATATGCGGATAAACTACTCTATTTGATGGTTGAAAGCAGTGTACGAATGCTAGCAAGGATGAAATTTGCGTGTATTCAAAGCGTTAAATATATATGCAGAAGTTTGGCCGTAATATATCGACATTGCAGTTTTTTTGCTCATCTTAAAAATAAGCATGATATTTCACCGATAAAGCGCTAATTTACATTGAAACATTAATTATTATCCTGTAAAATTCAATATGGCGCATTGTTTACTATTTGAGAAATTGCGCAGACTATTTGATGATGATTCGAATATATATGATTTAGTGAGGATTTTAACAAATGAAAAAAATGATTGTCAAGGGTTCGCAAAAATTATCCGGTGAGGTGACGATCGGCGGAGCGAAAAATAGTACTGTAGCTCTTATTCCAGCTTCCATTTTAGCTGATACACCTGTTGAATTTGATTCTGTTCCTGATATTTTAGATGTCCATAATTTGATGCTGATCTTAAAGGCGATGAATGTTGAGTCATTTTATAACCGAGGAAAACTGACCGTTGATCCAACAACGATCGTTTCGACACCGCTACCTGGCGGAGCGATCCGAAGTTTACGTGCTTCATATTATTTTATGGGGGCTTTACTGGGGAAGTTTGGTAAGGCAGTCGTTGGTTTTCCAGGGGGAGATAATATTGGACCACGTCCGATCGATCAGCATATCAAAGGCTTTAAAGCTTTAGGTGCAAAGGTCGTTGAAAAAAATGATACGGTCTATATCACAACAGGACCAGAAGGCTTAAAGGGAGCAAGGATCTTTTTTGATCTCGTGTCTGTTGGTGCAACGATCAATGTTTTATTAGCAGCTGTTAAAGCTAAGGGAACAACGATCATGGAAAATGTCGCACGTGAACCAGAGATCGTGGATCTAGCAACATTTTTGAATAACATGGGAGCTAAGATCCGTGGTGCTGGGACTGATGTGATCCGTGTTCAAGGGGTAGAGAGCTTAAAAGCACAAAATATCCATACGATCATTCCTGATCGGATCGAAGCTGGGACTTATCTTTCTTTTGCAGCAGCAAACGGCAACGGGGTGATGGTCAAAAATGTGATCACCGAGCATTTAGATCCATTTATCGCTAAGATGCAAGAGATGGGTGTAACTTTAGAGATCGATGAAGATAAGATCTATGTGCCAGGTGGAGACCTGCTTGCGCCAGTAAGTGTGAAGACAGCTCCGTTTCCAGGGCTAGCAACTGATCTACAGCAGCCTTTGACACCACTTTTGATGAAGGCTAAGGGGAGTTCGACTATTATTGATACACTTTATCCCCAAAGGACCAAACATATTCCTGAAATGCAAAAAATGGGGGCACAGATCTCGAGTAAAGATGGTGTGATCACTATTTCACATGCTAAAAGTTTGATCGGTACGACGGTAGAAGCTGGAGAGATCCGTGCTGGAGTCTCTTTGCTTGGCTTGGCTTTGATGGCTGATGGGGTGACAACGATCACTAAAGCGGATAATATTTTACGTGGTTATGATCGGATCGTTGAAAAATTCCGTGGTTTAAATGTTGAGCTAAAAGTGATCACCGAAAGTGAAACTTTAGATTTTTGAGAATAATTAACGATAGAGGCAATAGTATGACAGAGATGCAAACACTAGAAGAGTTACAAAAAAAGACATTAAAAGAAATATACGAATATGCACGTAAATATAAGATCAAATACTATAGCCAAATGAATAAAAAAGAGCTATCTTTGGCCGTTATTCGTGCACAAGCAGAGGAATCTAGTTTTGTGATGAAAGGCGTCTTGGAGATCTTTTATGATGAAGGCGGGTATGGTTTTTTACGACCATTAAACTACAGTCAATCAAAAGAAGATATCTATGTTTCAGCTTCACAGATCAAACGCTTTGGCTTGCGTAACGGCGATGAAGTCGTTGGCAAAGTTCGTCCTCCACGCCAAAATGTGGCTAATGACCGCTATGGGATGCTATATATCGATTCTGTAAATGGTAAAAGCCCAGAAGAAGCTAAGGGAAGACCACATTTTCCAGCATTGACGGCAAAATATCCCGATCGGCGTTTGATCTTAGAGTATGAACAAAAGAAACTTTCGACGCGAATGATCGATCTCTTTGCACCGATCGGTTTTGGGCAACGGGGCTTGATCGTAGCACCACCTAAAGCCGGTAAAACTACATTTTTAAAAGATATTGCTGCGGGGCTCTCTAAAAATCATCCGCAAGCTAAGCTTTTAGTTCTTTTGATCGATGAACGGCCAGAAGAAGTTACTGATCTAGAAGAATACCTGGCAAAGATAAATCCAACAGGTGAGGTGGTCTATTCAACTTTTGATCAAAGGCCTGAAAATCATGTGCATATCTCAGAATTAGTATTAGAAAGAGCGATGCGTCTAGTCGAAGATAAACAAGATGTGATCATTTTGTTAGACTCATTGACGCGCTTAGCTCGGGCGTATAATTTAGTAGTGCCTGCTAGTGGCAAGACTTTATCTGGGGGCTTAGACCCAACTGCTTTGTACCGTCCTAAAAAGTTCTTTGGAGCAGCACGCAATGTCAAAGAAGGTGGAAGTTTGACGATCTTGGCGACAGCTTTAGTCGATACAGGTAGTCGGATGGATGATATCATCTTTGAGGAATTTAAAGGGACTGGCAATCAAGAGTTGCAATTGAGTCGTTTATTAGCAGAAAGACGGATCTTTCCAGCTGTTGATCTTAAAAAGTCAGGAACACGGAAAGAAGAATTACTACTCTCTGATGAAGAATTAGAAGCTGTTTGGAAGTTACGACGTGCAATGAGCGATGATGTTTTAAAAGATACTGAACAGATCTTAAAGATCTTACGTCAAACTAAAAATAATCAAGATTTTTGTGACCAGATCGATCATCTTGAGCTATCAAATAATGGGATGCAAGTCCGAAGATAAGATATAAATTTTTTATGGACCTATATTTAGAAAAGTTTTTCTAGATATAGGTCTTTTTGTGCTCTCAGCTCGGGTGTGTTTTTTATAGCGTTAGAAGTTGTTTTTTTGATATACTTCAAATTTTATAAATAAAACGTTGATTTAAAAAAGCAAAACATTAATTATTTTTTAAAATTAGACGCTTTTATAAATTAAAAATGATTAAAACAAAAATCTTAGTCAATAAGAAAGGATCTAGATAGTTATCTTTGTTTATGGTTGTTATTAGCGCTTTTATGTTGGATAAAACAATAATGTTAGAATATAATATAAGTATGGATGAGAAAGGATATTATTTTAGATTAAATATTTTTTAAAATATTATGTATATTTGCTGGGATTTTAAGTTCATGTATTTCATAGGAGATACGAATGGAGGTATTAGAATGCTCTTGAAAAATAATAAGAAATTACAAACTGAGAAAATGGAGCCTAAACACCAACGTTTTACGATCAAAAAATTTACAGTGGGAGTCGCTTCAGTTCTTGTAGGAACTACTTTTGCGATCTCTATGGGGACTACATTGGTCTCAGCTGATGAAACTTCAGCGCAAGTAACAGAAGTGTTAAATGATAGTGTAGCAGAGAAGACTTCTGAAGATGAAGAAGGAACTTTAGAGAAAAGCACACCTGAAACTACAGAAGCTATCAGTGAAACAGAGCTAGCTACTGTAGTAGAAACACCACAAGAAACCCCATCTGAGACATTTGAAGTAAAGACGGATCTTACAGCTGATCAAGCACACGCAACAGAAGAAACGTCGCAAATCCGAACTACTGCTGGAGCAACAACTGAGATCCAAACGGAAGACCAAACTTCTAAAGCTTCAGACCAAATCAAACAAGAGTCAACTTTTGCATTTAGAAGTGTATCAGAAGCAACTGCAGAGGAAACGACGGCTGATGCACCAGCACCACGGGTAGAAGATGTTGATCTAACTAAGAGTAAGATCGAATTTAATAAACCGGTGTTGCATGTCAATCAAGATATTGATGAAGTCAACGGGTTATTGACAAAAGAATATGTTGAAAATTCGCTTATCAAGAAATTGACCTTATCTAATGGTACGGTTTATGAGGGAGAAGAATTAAGAAATCTTTTAAATGCAGTCGTGGCTGAATATTCATGGGGAGATGATCCTGACGTCAGTGTAGCTAGTGACGATGTTGTTGCGCGTCTAAGAGCAAGGCTCAATAATAAGCGTTCAGTAACTTGGGATATGATGATTTCTGTGATCGGCGCAGAAGCTAAAACAGATACTAAAACACCATGGGGAGTTAGGGTCGATGCTGTTACTGCGATCGCTAATGTCGATGAATTAAAGCAATTTGATACGACGGATACACCGGTCAGCTATGCTTGGAAAACAGAACCAGACTTTAGACCTGGTGTAGGTGCCGATCATAACGTTACGGGCGTTGTAGTTGTGACCTATCCCGATGGTACGACACAAGATATTTCGGTGCCGATCATGGTAGGAGATTCTCAAGCTGATACGTTTGCTACTAAAGATGAAACTACGACGATCCAAAAGATCACGGTGCATTATGGTCAGACAGTCGATCCAATACTAGGTATCGTCGATCCTGCTGGCAATAATATGGTCAAAGCCAATTTTGATTCGCCAATAGATGCGACCATTGCAAGTGATGAAAAAAGATCGGCAGTAATGACATTTACAGATGGTTCGAGTGTGCCAGTCGATATTCCAGTTGAAGTGATCGTTGCAACGCCAAAAGCAGATGTTACTACCCCATGGGGACAAGTTCCTGATGCGAAAAGTTTGATCGCCAATACCGATGTCTTGACACAATTTGATCAAACAGATAAGCCAGTGGCCTACACTTGGAAACAAGAGCCAGATGTTAGACCGGTAACGGGTGCTACAGAACGTAATGCGACTGGGATCGTGACTGTTACTTATCCGGATGGTACAACACAAGATGTTGAGGTCACTGTTGTGGTCGATAAGTCAGAGGCAGATAAATTTTTGGAAGATCAAAGTGTTAAAACCCAAACTGTCACGGTAAAACGTGGGCAAACAGTTGCTTCAAGTACGGCCTTTGATGGTCTCACTGAGACAACTAAGACAGACTTGAAAGCAACAGGTGCAACATTTAATGATCAGATCGACACTTCTGCTGCGGCTAAAAAAGATTACCCAGCTACAGTAACATTTGCAGATGGATCGACTGCATCAGTTGACATCCCAGTGGTAGTTACTGAACAAGCCCAAGAATATGATCCAGTGGGTAAAAATATCGAGACTGGCCTAAATACGTTACCAACAGCAGGATCTGCGATCGATATTGCAGCGTCTGCTTTACCAGAAGGTACGATCTATGCTTGGAAACAAGCACCTGATGTGACGACTAAAGGTGTTAAAGATGCGGTCGTAGTTGTGACTTATCCAGACGGCTCGACCGATGATGTGTCTGTTAAAGTGACTGTGATAGCACAAAATGATGAATTTATGGTAGCTTATCCATCTACCAGTGTTGTTGAACATGATGCAGTGACATTGACACCAACGATCACAGATAAGAACGGGACAGTAACGACACCACCAACTGGAACTAAGTTTACGCTTAAAGATACTGATCAATATATTCAGATCGATGAAAATACTGGTGTGATAACTGTGATTAATGCACCGTTAGATCTAAGTATCCCAGATGTTGTGGTGACCTATCCCGATGGCACGACGACAACATTGACTCCAGATTTAACGGTCTATCAACGACCGGTAGCAGGAGAGGCTCGATTTGATCTAAATGGACCAGTGACCGCGGAGAAAGCTAAAGAAGCGATCAAAAATAGTACTGATCTACCAGAAGGTGCGACCTATGAGTGGAAAACGATCCCAGATACGAGCAACCCAGGTTTTAGTTCAAATGTTGTCTCTGTAACTTATCCAAATGGAACGATCAAAGATGTTACGGTCTCTGTTAGAGTAGGGACTGACGCTGAGATCAATCAGCCATCAGGTAGGAATATTCAAGTTGATCTAAATGGAACGATGCCAGAAGCAAGTGTTGCAACTACGAACTTGGAGAAGTTACCTGAAGGGACAGTGGTCACATGGAAAGACCCAGTAGATACGACTACCCCAGGTTACAAGAAGGGGACGGTAGTAGTGACCTATCCCGATGGCACGATTGATGAAATGGTACTACAAGTGAAAGTAGGTACGGATGCAGAAATATATGATCCAACAGTGCAAGAGATCCAAACTCCGATCAATGGGGACTTGAAACCTGAAGATGGAATTTTAAACTTCTATGATATGCCATCTCGAGCAACATGGAAAGACCCAGTGGATACAACGACGCCAGGTCATAAAGAAGGTACAGTCATTTTGACCTATCCCGATGGTACGACTGATGAAGTAGTAGTGCCAATAAAAGTAGGAACGGATGCACAGATCTATGAACCACAAGTAAAAGAAATACAAGTAGACTTGAATGGCATCCCAGAAGCTACAGCTGGCATAGAAAATATGTCAGATCTGCCAGTAGGTACAACGGTTGCCTGGAAAGAACCAGTAGACACAACAACACCAGGTCATAAGGAAGGTACAGTTGTCGTAACATATCCAGACGGTACGGCAGAAGAAGTGACAGTGCCTGTAAAAGTGGGAACGGATGAGCAGATCTATGAACCACAAGCAAAAGAAGTACAAGTAGAGTTGAATGGTACCCCAGAAGCTACAGCAGGTATCGAAAATATGTCAGATCTGCCAACAGGTACAACTGTTTCTTGGAAAGAGCCGATAGATACAACGACTCCAGGGACAAAAGAAGGTACAGTTGTTGTAATATATCCCGATGGCACGACAGAAGAAGTGACAGTACCAGTGAAAGTAGGTACAGATACTGAGATCTATATACCAACAGGTCAAGAAGTAAAAACTTCATCCGCTCAGATCCAGAAAAGTATTATTCGAAAAATAGAAAACGGGGACTACCTGCCGGGAGAACGGATACACAGCGAGCGTACAATGGCAGCTATGTATGGCGTTTCCAGAATGACGGTTCAATATGCTCTGAGAGAACTGGTGAAAAAGGGATATTTATATCGGGTTCGGGGAAGCGGAACCTTTGTGCAAAAAAATGTGGTGGATCGGATGGATCTGAATTATCTTTCAGAAAGGGGAAATTCAGGAATTACTGCAATTGTAAAAAACCACGGGGCCAAAATAGCAAGTAAAGTTCTGACAAAGGGAATCATAACAGGGAAATTTTTTTCATACAGGTTAGGATTGGAAAAGGATACGGAAGTTTATGTGCTTCACAGAATACGCTATGGGAACGATGAGCAAGATCTGCC